>JAJYXS010000179.1 GCA_021801615.1 Actinomycetes bacterium | reverse complement strand
GGGCGGCCGGCGGTGGAGCGGCAGGCGCGGGCGGCGGCGCAGCAGTGACCGCCGGGGCCGGGGCGGCGGGCGGTGGAGCGGCAGGCGCGGGCGGCGGCGTAGCAGTGACCGCCGGGGCCGGGGCGGCCGAACCGGCCGAACCGTCCGCGATCACGGCGAGCCTGGCGCCCACGGGGACCGTCTCACCTTCGTGGACGAGGATCTCGGACACCACGCCGCTCGCGGGCGCCGGGACCTCGGAGTCGACCTTGTCCGTCGAGACCTCGAAGAGCGGCTCATCGCGGTCGACCCGGTCGCCGACGGACTTCATCCACCGGGTGATGGTCCCTTCGGTGACCGTCTCGCCGAGCTGCGGCATCGTGACGTCAGCCAACGTGCAATCCCCTTCCCGTCAATGCGAGCACCGTCTCCCCGAAGGTCTCCGAGAGAGACGGGTGCGGCTGGATGAACTGTGCGACCTCGGCTGGGGTGGCTTCCCAGTTGACCGCGAGGTAGCCGGCACCGAGGAGCTCGGTCACCCACGGACCCACCATGTGGACGCCGAGGATCCTGCCGGCCGAGCCGTCTCCGAGCCGCTCGGCGACGATCTTCACGAGCCCCTCGGTGTCCCCGATGATGCGCGCACGGCTGTTCCCGCCGAACGGGTCCTTCTTCACCAGCACGGGGATGCCGCGGGCGTTCGCCTGGGCCTCGGTCAGCCCCGCGAAGGCGACCTCGGGATGGCAGTAGATCGCCCAGGGCACGCGCTCGTAGTCGACGGGGACCATCGGCTCCCCGAGGATGCCCTTGATCACCAGGATCGCCTCGGCGAAGGCGACGTGGGCGAGCTGCGGGGTGCCGGCGCAGACGTCGCCGACCGCCCAGACGTTCTGCTCGTGGGTCTGCATCAACCGGTTCACCACGACGAAGCCCCGCTCGTCGAGCTGCACCCTCGGCCCCTCGGAGACGAGCCCCTCGGAGACGAGCCCCTCGGTGCGAGGCAGTCGCCCGACCGACACGACGACCGCCTCCACCTCGACCTCTGCGCCGTCGCCGAGGTGGACCACGGTGCGCGACCCGTCGGAGGCCGGAGAGTGCCCCTTCACCTGCGCGCCCGTCACGACCTCGACGCCGCGCTTTTTGAACGAACGCGCGACGACCGCAGAGATCTCCTCGTCGCAGCCCGCGAGGATCGTGTCCAGGGCCTCGAGGACCGTCACCTTCGCGCCGAGGTCGGAAAGGAGCGACGCGAACTCGCAACCGATCGCCCCACCGCCGACGACCGCGACGGATGCAGGCACGCGCTCGAGCTCGAGGAACTCGTCCGAGGTCAGCACGTGACGGCCGTCCACGTCGAGACCCGGCAGGGTGCGCGGCACGGAACCGGCGGCGAGGACGACGTGGCGGCCTGCGATCTCCGTCCCCGCGTCCGGCCCGTCCACCACTCGGACGCGCCGGCCGGGGAGCAGCGTGCCGGTGCCCGACAGGATCGTCACCTTGCGGCCCCGCAGCAGCCCGGTGAGGCCGCGGAAGAGCTGGTCCACGACCGCGACCTTCCGGCGCTGGTTGACCGCGAAGTCGACCGTGGGCTCGCCCACCGAGATGCCGAACTCCGAGGCGTGGCGCACCGTGCGGTGCACGGCTGCGGCCTCGAGGAACTCCTTCGCGGGGACGCATCCTCGGTGCAGACAGGTGCCGCCCACCTTTGTGAGCTCGACGAGCGCGATCCGCAGCCCTGCGGATGCGCCGTAGAGGGCGGCGGCGTAGCCGCCGGGCCCCCCGCCGATGATCACTACGTCGTAGTCCACAGCACCCTCCTCGGGCGCTCGGCGCGCCGGGTGGCAAACGGTCTAGAGATTACCGGCGTCATGCTCGCAGCCCGTCGAGGACGCGCCGCAGCCTGCGACCCACCAGCTCGGCGCGGGCGCGCACGACCGAGCGCGCCGGCCGGTACGCGTCCGAGGCGAGGGTCAGCGCCTCGTCCTCCGCCGCGCTGAGCTCGATGTCCGCCGACGCGGCGTTCTGCTCGGCCTGCTCCACCGACGAGGCACCCGGGATCACCACCACGTTCGGGCGCCGGACGAGCCAGGCGAGCGCGACCTGCGCGGGCGTCACGCCGTGCGCGCTCGCGATCTCGCGCAGCACGTCGAGCAGCGGCGCGGCTGCCGCGAGGTTCTCCGGCCGGAACGCGCCGGACCTCGCCCGGAGCCCCGTCGGACGGCGGCTCGGTCCGTAACGGCCCGACAGGAGCCCCTGCGCGAGGGGGCTGTAGGCGATGATCACGCGGCCGTGCGCCTGGGCCCATGGCAGCAGCTCCCGCTCGGCCGCGCGGTCCACGAGGCTGTAGCGCACCTGGTTCGACAGGACCGGTCGGCCGAGGGCCTCCTCCAGGCTCTGCCAGTTCGCGAGCGAGTAGTTGCTCACGCCGACGTGGCGGGTGACGCCCGCGTCGAGGAGCGCCGCCAGCGCATCGGCCACCCGGCGCGTCGGCACCACCGGGTTCGGAAAGTGCAGCTGGTACAGGTCCACGTGGTCCGTGGCCAGACGGCGGAGGCTCCCGCGAGCTCGCCAGCCGGCGACGGGCTCGACGGGGAGCACGGGAAAGAGCTTCGTCGCGAGGAACGCTTCGTCTCGACGGCGCGCGAGCGCCGCGCCGACGATCCGCTCGGAGCGTCCGAACCCGTAGATCTCCGCGGTGTCGATCACGTCGACGCCCAGGTCGAGCGACCGTTCGACGATGCGCGGCGCGACGTGCTCGGCGTAGGCGGTGCCGTACCCCCACTCGCCCGAGCCGAATTGCCACGTACCGAGGCCCACCGGGAACAGGCGGACACCCTCAGCCTCGACGAGGCGCACGCCCTTTTCTTCCTTCACTTCGGCGGCATCCTGATGCCGCCGTCGAGCCGGATGACCTCGCCGTTCAGGTAGTTGTTGCGGGCGATGTGCACGACGAGCTGGCCGTAGCGAGCCGGATCGCCGAGCCGCTTGGGGAAGAGCACCGACTCGCCGAGCACGCGCCGCTGCTCCTCTGGGATCAACCCGAGCAGTGGGGTGTCGAAGAGCCCCGGTGCGATCGTCACCACCCGGATCCCGACGACGGAGAGGTCCCGGGCGGCCGGGAGCGTCATGCCGACGATCGCTCCTTTGGACGCGGAGTACGCGAGCTGGCCGACCTGGCCGTCGAACGCGGCCACCGACGCGGTGTTCACGACGACGCCGCGCTCTGCGTCCTCGAGCGGCTCGGTCCTCGCGATGGCGGCCGCTGCCCTCGTCATGACGTTGAAGGTCCCGATCACGTTCAGTCGCTGGATGTGCTCGAAAGGAGCGAGCTCGTGGGGGTTGCCCTGGCGGTCGATCACCCTTCCGATCCAACCGGTCCCGGCACAGTTCACGGCGAGGCGCAGCTTCCCACCCGCGGCAGCCTGGTCGACGGCACGCTGGCAGTGCTCGGGGTCGGTGACGTCTCCGGCGACGTAGTCGCCGCCGACCTCTTCGGCGACGGATCTCGCACCGTCCTCGTTCAGGTCGAAGACGGTGACGCGCACGCCCTCGGCGGAAAGCGCCCTGACCGTCGCCGCGCCGAGACCCGACGCACCACCGGTCACGAGCGCGGAGGTTCCCTCGAGCTCCATGCCGGCGATGGTAGGTGCGCACCGCCGCACCAGGCCAGACGGTGGCCCGTCGGGCGGGCGATGCTCGATGGGCCGCGATGCGCCGGGCTGCTCGGCGGTCAGAAGCTCCCCGAGCGGCCGACGCCCGTGGCCGCGGCGGTGTTCGCGAGCTCGTCGACCACGTCGTTCCACCGGTCGCCCGAGTGGCCCTTCACCCATTCGAACCTCACCGAGCTCGCCGAGCCGAGCGCGAGCGCGAGCAGCGGCTCCCACAGGTCGCGGTTCGCGACGGGCTTGCCCTGCGAGTTACGCCAGTTCCGCCGCTGCCAGCCGACCCACCAGCGCTGCAGGAAGCAGTTCACCACGTACGCGGAGTCGCTCCGCACGAGGATCCCCCCCTCCCCAGCGGCCGGCAGGAGCGACTCCAAGGCCCTGAGCGGGGCGGTGATCTCCATCCGCTGGTTGGTCGTCCGGGGAGCTGCGCCGCTCTCGAACCTTCCTTCCGGCACGACCCACGCCCAGCCTCCGGGTCCGGGGTTGCCGAGGCACGAGCCGTCCGTGTACACCGTGATCACCCCGGGTGGTCTACACCGCGGGCAGCGGCGGCGCGCGAGAGGACGAGGAGCCGACCGGTACGGTGGAGCCGTGCTCTTCGACGGCATCTCCCACCAGGTCCCCGACATCGACAGCCAGGAGACGGCCGAGTGGCTCGACTCCTTCGACTCGGTCGTCAGCACGCGAGGTCGGACGAGGGCGCGCTTCTTGCTCATGAAGCTGCTCGAGCGCGCCCGGACGCTCCAGGTCGACTTCCCGGCCACGGTCTCGACGCCGTACGTGAACACGATCCCGGCGGACGAGGAGCCGTGGTTCCCAGGCGACGAGCACCTCGAGCGGCGCATCCGGGCCTACATCCGGTGGAACGCGGCGGCGATGGTCGTCCGTGCGAACATGCGCACCGACGGCATCGGCGGCCACCTGTCGACCTACGCGAGCTCCGCGTCGCTCTACGAGGTCGGCTTCAACCACTTCTTCCGGGGCAAGGACGACGGCGGCGCAGGCGACCAGGTGTTCGTCCAGGGGCACGCCTCACCCGGCATCTACGCGAGGGCCTTCGTGGAGGGCCGCCTGAGCGAGCAGGACCTCGACAACTTCCGCCACGAGGTGGGCGGCGGGCTCCCGAGCTACCCGCACCCCCGCTCGCTGCCCGACTTCTGGGAGTTCCCGACCGTCGCGATGGGGCTCGGCCCCATCGACGCGATCTACCAGGCCCACGTGAACCGCTACCTCCACCACCGCCAGCTCGTCGACACGAGCGGCAGCAGGGTCTGGTGCTTCGTCGGCGACGGCGAGATGGACGAGCCGGAGTCGATCGGCGCCCTGGGAGTCGCGGGCCGAGAGCACCTCGACAATCTGATCTTCGTCGTGAACTGCAACCTCCAGCGTCTCGACGGACCGGTCCGCGGCAACGGCAAGATCATCCAGGAGCTCGAAGCGCTGTTTCGCGGCGCGGGATGGAACGTCATCAAGGTCATCTGGGGATCCCGCTGGGACGAGCTGCTCGCGCGCGACGTCGACGGCGTCCTGTTGGACAAGATGAACACGACGGTCGACGGCGAGTTCCAGAAGTACGCCGTGGAGTCGGGGGCCTACATCCGAGAGCACTTCTTCGGCCCCGACCCGAGGCTGCGCAAGCTGGTCGAGCACCTGACCGACGACGAGCTGCGCACCCTGCCGCGCGGCGGCCACGACTACCGCAAGCTCTACGCGGCCTACAAGCTCGCCACCGAGCAGCGGGGGGCGCCGACGGCCATCCTCGCCAAGACCATCAAGGGCTGGACGCTCGGCCCTCAGATCGAGGCGCGCAACGCGACGCACCAGATCAAGAAGATGACCCGGGACCAACTGCGGGCGCTCCGAGACCGGCTCTACCTCGCAGACGAGATCCCCGACGATGCCCTGGACGCAGACGCGCCTCCCTACTACCGCCCGCCCGAGGGGTCCCCGGCCCACGAGTACCTCGTCGCTCGCCGAAAGATGCTCGGCGGCTCGCTCCCCCGCCGCGTGGTGCGGCCCGCCAAGGTCGTGCTCCCGGACCCGGCGGTCTTCTCGGACCTCTCGGCGGGTTCGGGCAGCCAGGCGGTGTCGACGACCATGGCCTTCGCGCGGCTCCTGCGGAACCTCGTACGGGACCCGGACTTCGGCCCGTTCGTGGCACCCATCGTCTCGGACGAAGCCCGGACCTTCGGGCTCGAGCCCATCATCGCCGAGGCGAAGATCTACGCCCCCGGCGGCCAGCGCTACGTGCCGGTCGACGCCGACCTGCCGCTCAAGTACGCCGAGAGCGCTTCTGGCCAGCTCCTCCAGGAGGGCATCACCGAGGCCGGCGCCACCGCCGCGTTCAGCGCCCTCGCGACCTCCTATGCCACCTGGGGCCGCCCCATGCTCCCGGTGTTCCTCTTCTACTCCATGTTCGGGTTCCAGCGCGTGGGCGACCTGCTCTGGGCGCTCGGTGACATGCGAGGGCGCGGGATCCTGGCGGGCTGCACGGCCGGGCGCACGACCCTGCTCGGGGAGGGTCTCCAGCACGACGACGGGCACTCGCCGCTCCTCGCCTCGACCAACCCGGCCGCCGTCGTCTACGACCCGGCCTTCGCGTACGAGGTGGCCGTCGTCGTGGAGGACGCGGTCCGCCGCATGATGGGCGAAGAGCCCGAGGACCGGTTCTGGTACATCACCTTGTACAACGAGAATTACGCGATGCCGCCGCTCCCGGAGGGCGCCGAAGGCGAGGCGGTCCGCTCCGGCATCCTCCGCGGGATCTACCGGTACGCAGGCCCGGCAGAGGTGCAGGGCGGCAAGCCCCCGCTGCGCGCGTCGATCTGCTTCTCGGGCCCGATGTGGCAGATCGCCATGGAGGCGCGCCGCGTGCTGGCCGAGGAGTGGGGCGTCTCCGCCGACGCGTGGTCCGCCACCTCGTGGGCGACGCTGCGCACCGACGCGCTCCAATGCGAGCGATGGAACCGCCTGCACCCTGAGGCCCAGCCGCGCGTCCCGTACGTCTCGGAGGTCCTGGGCTCGGGCCGGGAGCCGGTCGTGGCGGTGACCGACTACATGCGCGCCGTGCCCGACCAGGTCTCCCGCTGGGTCCGGCGCCCCTTCACCTCGCTCGGGACCGACGGCTTCGGCCGCTCCGACGCACGTGCCGCGCTCCGCCGCTACTTCGAGGTGGACGCGTCGCACGTCGTGGTCGCGGTCCTGTCGTCCCTCGCGGAGCAGGGCGCGGTCGAGCGCGCGGTACCCGCGGAGGCGATCCGTCGTTACGGCGTCGACGCCGACGCCGTCGCGCCGTTCTCGGTCTGAGGGCTCCTCGAGCCTGCGCTCCCCGTGACCGCGCGTCGGGACCTCCCGGCGCCGCTCAGGGACGCCCGGCCTGCGCTTGCGCATAGGCGTCGAGGCGGGCGAGCTCGTCGACGTACACGGCCTTCAACGCACCGGGCGCGAACATCCGCTCGAAGAAGCCTCCCACCCCGCCGGCGCCCTTCCAGGTCGTCTCGACGCGCACGTGCGTGCGGGTGCCCTCGGGCGTCAAGGTGAACGTGGTGACGAGCGACGAGCCGGTGTCGTGCTCCTCGAGCACCCGGCCGGGCTCGGGCACGCGGACGCGCATCTCGTAGCGGCGGCTCCGGCCGCCGGCGGCGAGGGTGAAACCCACCACGGTCCCCTCCCCTGTCCCGCCCGTGGTGACCTCGAAGTCCGAGAAGGCGGGAGGCAGGAAGCGGGGGTGGTGCTCACGGAAGTCGCTCAGGCAGCGGAAGACCACGTCCACGGGGGCGTCGACGGTACGGGTGGCGACAGCGGTGACGTTGCTC
Organism: Actinomycetes bacterium; assembly: GCA_021801615.1. GTDB lineage: Bacteria > Actinomycetota > Acidimicrobiia > Acidimicrobiales > RAAP-2 > JAJYVT01. The sequence goes on along the minus strand of JAJYXS010000179.1, from coordinate 12,128 downwards.
ACGCGACCTGCCTACCACCCCGAAGCGGTCGCGCCATGGTCGGCCTCGAGGCGCCGCTTGGGAGGTTGCGGTCCCTCGACATTTTCCGTACTATGGACAACTATTAGCCAGATCAGCGAACCGGAGGATCCCGTGGTCGACGCGGTGCTCGGCGCGAGCCGCGTGCTGGTCGCGATCGCCGCGCGCTCCCTCGCAGATCTCGACGACGCGCAGGACGTCACCCTCGCGCAGTACCGCTCGCTCGTGGTGCTCGCCTCGCGTGGACCCCAGAGGGTCGCCTCCCTCGCAGAGGCCCTCGGGGTCACGCCGCCGACCGCGTCGCGCCTGTGCGACCGGCTCGTCCGAAAGGGGCTCGTGCGGCGGCGGACCGACCGCAGCGACCGTCGCCAGGTCCGCATCGCCCTCACCGACGCGGGACGGCGGCTCGTGGACACCGTGACGGAGCGGCGGCGACGCGAGATCGCGCGCATCCTGCGCGCGGTGCCCGACGAGGCGCGCCGCTCGGTCGTCGCGGGGCTCCAGCTCTTCGCGGAGTCCGCCGGCGAGGTCCCCGACCGGCAATGGAGCACCGAGCAGGACCACGAGCAGGACCATCCGTGAGCGGCGCCGAGCCGGCCGCCCGAGGGAGCCGCGAGAGCCGGCGGAGCCAGCCCGCCAACGACCAGGTGGGCGATCGGCGCAGAGGAGGACCCGAACGGCGCCTCCCTGCGGCGCTCCGGGGGAGGTCCGGCTGGCGCAGCCTGGCCGGCAGGGCCGGGGGCCGTGTCAGTCGCATGTCCTACATCGTGCGGTGGCTGGTCCTCGGAGCGGTGATCGGCGCCATCGCCGGGCTCGGCGCCGTCGTCTTCTACGAGGCGCTCCGCCTGTCGACCGAGTTCTTCCTCCGGATCCTCGCGAACTACCGGGTGCCGACTCCCGCAGGCGAGGGTGACTCGCCGGGGTCGGCGAGCTACCTGCGGGCATGGGCGATCCCCCTCGTGGTCGTCGCGGGCGGGCTGATCGCCGGCTTCCTGATCTTCACGTGGGCCCCCGAGGCCGAAGGCCACGGCACCGACGCCGCGATCGACGCGGTGCACCACAACCCGCGGGGGATCCGCCTGCGAGCCGTCGTCGTCAAGATCGTCGCGTCCGCGATCACGATCGGATCGGGGGGATCGGGAGGGCGCGAGGGACCCACCGCGCAGATCAGCGCGGGCTTCGGCTCGCTGCTCGCGCGCGTGCTCGACCTTTCCCCCGAGGACGGCCGCATCGCGGTGTCCGTCGGGATCGGGGCGGGCATCGGCGCGATCTTCAGCGCCCCGCTCGGCGGCGCCGTCCTGGCGGCCGACATCGTCTACCGAGAGGACTTCGAGTACGAGGCGCTCCTCCCCGGCCTGTTCGCTTCGATCATCGCCTACGCGATCTTCGGCGCCGTCTACGGCTACCACTCGCTCTTCGCGACGCCCTCGTACCGCTTCGACCAGCCGGTCCAGCTCGTCTGGTTCGCGGTCATCGGGCTCGTCGCGGGCGGGATCGGCCTGTTGTACTCGAAGGGCTTCTACGGCGTCGTGAGCCTCTCCAGGTGCCTGCCGTTCTCGCGCAAGCTTCGGCCTGCCGTGGGCGGGCTCCTCGTCGGCCTCGTCGCCCTCGAGCTCCCCGAGGTGCTCGGCACCGGCTACGGCTGGGTCCAAGAGTCGCTCTCGAACGAGCTGCTGCACACGCCCCTTTGGATCGTGCTGCTCCTGCCTGTCGCACGCATCGCCGCCACGGCCTTCTCCATCGGCACGGGGGGCTCCGGGGGCGTCTTCGGGCCCGGCATGGTGATCGGTGCGTTCACCGGGCTCGCCGTCTGGCGGCTGTTCGAGCCCTTCGCGCCCGGGGTGGGCCACGACCCGGCCCCCTACGTGGTCGTCGGCATGATGGCGGTCTTCGGCGGGATCTCCCGCGCGCCGCTGGCGGTCATGGTCATGGTGGCCGAGATGACGGGCAACCTCCAGATCGTCGCGCCGGCGATGGTCGCGGTCGCGCTGTCCGCGCTGATCTGCGCCAGGGCGGACGACTCCATCTACCGCTCCCAGCTGCGCACGCGTGCGGACTCCCGGGCGAGCCGCCTGCAGTTCGGCCTCCCGCTGCTCTCCTTCGTGGGCGTCGCCGACGCGTCCAGGCCGCCCAAGGTGGTGCTGCGAGACGACGCACCGCTGGCTGTGGCCTTGGAAGAGCTGCGCGACGCCGGGGTGCCCGGTGCGCCGGTCGTCGACGAGGGCGGGCACTACGTCGGCACGGTCGACGCGGACCGGGCGGCTCGACTGCTCTCGCCGACCGGTGGCGGCCTGGGGGCCGGCGCGGGCGCTGCGGGCAACCGCGACAGCGGCGAGGGCGGCGAGGGCGCCGGGGGCAGCGCCGGGGGCGCCCTGGCCCAGCGCACCGTGGCGGCGGCGCTGGACCCGACGAGCGCGACCGTCCCGGACACGGCCCGCCTCGACGTCGCGCTCGACGCGCTCGTACAGGCGGGCGCGAGCTGGGTCACCGTGACCTCGGCCAACCGCGTCGTCGGGATCCTCTCGGTCGGCGACATGATGCGCGAGTACCGGCGCGTCCTGCGAGAGAGCGCCGGCCAGGTCGCCTCGGTGTCGACCGGTGCCGTCACGATCGAAGCGCGCGTCGGCGCGGACTCTCCCCTCGCCGGGGTGCCGCTCGGCGCAGCGGGCCTGCCGCCGGGTTGCATCGTCGTGTCCGTCCAGCGCGGCGAGCACATGATCTTCGCGACCGGCTCGACCACCCTCCAGCACGGCGACCTCGTGAGCGCGCTTGCGAGCCCGACGACGGCGGAGGCGGTCCGGCGGATGATCCGCGGCACCGACCAGCCGAAACCGCCGATGGTGGAGCGCGGCCCCCAGATGGTGTGAGACATTCGCGCCGTGACCGAGCTCCCTCTCCGCGCGGACACCACGGCGGGCCCGCAGGCCCTCGAGGACCGGGGACCTCTTGCCGGACGCCGCCTGTACCTGTGCACGGGGAACCGGCCGGACCTCGCGCGCTTCGTCGCGGGGTGCGTCCGAGGCGGTGTCGACGTCGTCCAGTTGAGGGACAAGACCCTGGAGGCTCGACCGCTCCTCCGGCGCGCCGCGATCGTGCGGGCGGTGTGCTCGGACCTCGGCGTGCCCTTCATCCTGAACGACCGCCCCGACCTCGCGCTCGAGGCCGGTGCGGACGGCGTGCACGTCGGCCAGGAGGACGCCCCCCCCTCGCTCGCTCGCCGCATCCTCGGCCCCTTCGCGATCGTGGGGCTCTCGACGCACGCGCAGGAGGAGCTGGACCGCTCCGAGACGGAGCCGGTGGACTACGTCTCGGCCGGACCGGTGGTCGAGACGCCCACGAAGCCGGGCCGTCCCGGCACCGGGGTCGCCTATGCGGCGCTCGCCGTCGAGCGCGCCACGGCGCTGCGGCGACCGGTCTTCGTGACCGGCGGCGTCGAACCCTCGACGGTGCCCGGTCTCGTCGCTGCGGGCGTCCGCCACTTCGTGGCGGTGCGGTGGCTCACCGGAGCCGACGACCCCGAAGCGGCCGCGAGGGCGCTGCGCGCCGCGATCGACCGGGCGCTGGGCTCCGCGCGGGTCGAACGTCAGCGATGACGCTCGATCCACCCCACGAGCGTGGCGACGACGCGTGGGTCGGCCCGCAGCCAGTGCCCGGCGGCCGGAACGATCCGGAGGTCCGCCGGTCCGCCCACCGCTGCGTCCGCGATCGCCCGCGCGGCGGCGACCGGCACCTCGGCGTCGTCGGAGCCGTGGACGACGAGCAGCGGTCGGGCGCCGAGACGAGCCGCGGCGTCGAGCGGCGCGAGCGCGACGATCTCGGCGGCCCAGGCGTCGACGTCCTCGGGAAAGCCGGGCGTGGAGATGGCGCCGCTCCGCCGGCACCGCTCCAGCAGCCGCTCGTGGTTCGCCGCCCAGGCGGTCAGGTCCGCCGGGCCGGCGATCGACGCCACCCCGCGCACCCGGGGGTCGCGCACGGCCGCGCGCAGTGCGATCGCGCCCCCGAACCCGAAGCCGATCAGCCACAGCTGGCCGTCCTGACCGGCTTCCTCGCGCGTGACCGTCGCGAGGTCCTCGAGCCACCCGTTCGCAGAGAAATCGCCGCGCGAGCCGTTCGCCCCCCGCAGCATCGGGACCACCACCCGGCTCTCGCACTCCTGCGCGAGGCGATCGGCCAGCGCTGGATAGCCGCGGCCGGCGTCGGTCGCAGCATCGGGCTCTCGCGGCAGCTCGTGGCAGACGAAGAGCACCCCGCGCGACGCCGGCGCGGACGGCGGCGTCACGTAGACGCGCAGTGGTCCCGCCCCACCTTCGACGACACGCCAGTGGCCAGACACTGCGCCGACGCCGATGCTCAGAGGCCGAGATGTCGGGCCAACAGCTCCCGGTGGGAGGCGGGATCGCCGAAGAGGAGCTCCGAGGACTTGGCGCGCTTCAAGTACAGGTGGGCGTCGTGCTCCCAGGTGAAGCCGATCCCCCCGTGGATCTGGACGTTCTCCGCGGCAGCGTGGAAGTACGCCTCCGAGCAGTACGACTTGGCGAGGTGGGCGGCAACCGGGAGCTCCTCGGAGTCCTCGGCGGCGGCCCGGCCTGCGTAGTACGCGGCCGAGCGAGCCGACTCGACCTCGCACAGCAGGTCCGCGCACTTGTGCTTGATCGCCTGGAAGCTCCCGATCGGCCTGCCGAACTGGACCCGGGTCTTCGCGTGCTCGACCGAGCTGTCGAGACAGCGCTGAGCGCCTCCCACCTGCTCGGCCGCGAGCGCAACCGCGGCGAGCTCCAGCGTCTTCGTGATCCCGTACGCCGCGCCGCCAGGGGCACCGACCGGCTGCGCCGGCGTCGCCGAGAACTCGAGGCGCGCCTGCTTGCGGGTCTGGTCCATCGTGAGGAGCGGCGTGCAGGCCAGCCCCGGCGCGTCGTCTTCGACCGCGAACAACCCGAGCCCGTCCTCGGTGCGCGCCACGACCAGGACGAGCGTCGCGACGTGCCCGTCGAGGACGAAGCTCTTGTGACCGTCGAGGACCCAGCCGCCGGGGCCCGACGCTCGTCGCGCGCGGAGCTCGACCGCGCCGAGCTCCCAACGACCCGAGTCCTCGATCAGCGCCAGGGTCGCGATCGTCTGCCCAGAGGCGATGCCAGGGAGCCAGCGCGCCTTCGCCTCCTCGTCCGCCGAGGTGAGCAGCGCGTGCGCGCCGAGCACCGCCGAAGCGAAGAACGGCGCGCAAAGGAGCGCCGCGCCCATCTCCTCGAGCACGACCACGAGCTCGAAGAAACCGAAGCCCGCACCACCGTGCTCCTCGGGGATGGCGAGCGCCTGCAAGCCCAGCTGGTCTGCCATCTGCCGCCAGACCACGGGGTCGTACCCGGCAACGCTCGCCATGAGCCTGCGGACCTCTGCCGGCGGGGACTTGTCGGCGAGAAAGCGGCGCACCGCCAGCCGGAGCTCCTCCTGCTCGGCGCTGGGGGCGAAGCTCATCGACCCGTCTGCGTCATCGAACGGCTGGTCTAGCACGTGTGCAAACCTGGGGGCATGCCCGAGCACGACCCAATCCGCCCCGATCGAATCTGGGAGGACGCGACGTGCGAGCTCTTCCGCACCGTCGTGGGCCCGATGGACAACAACGTCTACGTCCTGCGCTGCCGGCGCAGCGGGGAGGCGCTGATGGTCGACGCCGCCAACGAGCACGACCGGCTGCTAGAGCTCTGCCGAAGCCTGGGCGTACGCCAGGTCGTCGAGACCCACGGGCACTGGGACCACATCCAGGCGGTGCCGGCGGTACGCGACGCCGGCTACTCGGTCGCGGTGACCGCCGAGGACGCCGGCATGCTCCCCTCCTACGACGAGCTGCTCGAGGACGACACGATCCTCCAGGTGGGGAGGCTGCGCGTGCGGACGATCGCCACGCCCGGCCACACCCCCGGCTCGATGTGCTTCTTCGTGGAGGGGACCCCGCTGCTTCTCACCGGGGACACGCTCTTCCCCGGGGGCCCTGGCAACACCTCGTTGCCCGGCGGCGACTTCCCCGGGATCATCCGCTCCATCGAGCGCCGGCTGTTCGCCCGCTTCGACCCGTCCACCTTGGTGCTCCCCGGCCACGGTGCTTCCACCACGATCGGGGCGGAGTCCCCTCACCTGGCCGAATGGATCGACCGAGGGTGGTAGAGAGGCGTCGTGGACCTCGTCTGGCGCGCCGGGCCGCCTCGGCAGGTCGCGGCCGCTGCTCGCCGATGTTTCTCCTATAGCGATGGTAGAAATCTTCAGCCCTGCCGGTAGACTCGGCCCGATGGACGCCCCGCTGCTCGAGATCGAAGGGCTCCGCGTGGCCGCGGGGGACCAACGGGGCGCGGACGGCGGCGGGGGCGCCGAGATCCTCCGGGGGGTCGACCTCGTGGTCCGCGCCGGGGAGGTCCACGCGCTCATGGGGCCCAACGGCGCCGGCAAGTCCACGCTCGCGGCCACGCTCATGGGCCACCCTGCCTACAAGGTCGTCGACGGCGCCGTCCGCTTCAAGGGTGAGGACGTCACGCACTGGGCCGCGGACGCCCGAGCGAAGGCCGGGATGTTCCTCGCCTTCCAGCACCCCGAGGCGATCGACGGCGTGTCCGTGGTGCAGTTCCTCCGCCAGGCCATGTCGGCCCGACGCGGCCAGGACGTCTCGGCGCTCGAGGTGCGCGTCGCGATGACCGAGTGGATGGAGCAGCTGGGGATGGACCCCTCCTTCGGCGAGCGCTACCTGAACCAGGGCTTCTCTGGAGGCGAGAAGAAGCGCAACGAGATCCTCCAGATGGCGATGCTCGAGCCCGACCTCGCGGTGCTCGACGAGACCGACTCGGGTCTCGACATCGACGCTCTGGGCGTGGTCGCAAGGGGCGTGCGCACCGTGCGCGACCGCCACCCGTCTCTCGGTGCCCTGGTCGTGACCCACTACCAGCGGCTGCTCGACGTGCTCGTGCCCGACCGCGTGCACCTCCTCGTGGACGGCCGGATCGTGGAGACCGGGGGACCCGAGCTGGCGGCCAGGATCGAGAAGGGCGGGTACGAGTCGTGGCGGCGCTGACACGATGACTCCCGGCACCACCACTCCCCTCGACGTCGAGACGCTGCGCAAGGACTTCCCGCTGCTCGCCCGCACCGTGCACGGCCGACCGCTCGTCTACCTCGACACCGCCTCGAGCTCGCTCCAGCCCCGACCGGTGCTCTCTGCCATGGAGCAGTACTACGAGACCTGCCACGCCAACGTCCATCGCGGTGTCTACACCACCGCAGAGGAGGCCACCGCCCGCTACGAAGGCGCACGGGTGTCGGTCGGGCGCTTCGTCGGCGCGCGCGACCCGGGGCGGGAGATCGTCTTCGTGAAGAACGCGACCGAGGCCCTGAACCTGGTGGTCCGCTCCTGGGGAGCTGCCAACCTCAAGCCGGGCGACGCCGTGCTCCTCACCGAGATGGAGCACCACGCGAACCTCGTGCCGTGGCTGATGCTCGCGGAGCGCAGCGGCATCGAGCTGCGCTACCTCCACCTCGACGACGACGGCCGCCTCGACCTCGGCGATCTGGAGCGCTCGCTCGACGGCGTCAAGGTCGTCTCGCTCTCCGCGATGTCCAACGTGCTCGGCACCATCCCGCCGCTGCGCGAGATCGTCGAGGCGGCGCACGCCGCCGGCGCCCTGGTGGTCGCCGACGGCGCCCAGGCCGTGCCCCACTTCCCCTTCGACGTCCAGGAGCTCGGCGTCGACTTCCTCGCGTTCTCCGCGCACAAGATGCACGGCCCGACCGGCATCGGCGCGCTCTGGGCCAGGGCGGACCTCTTGGACTCGATGCCGCCGTTCCTCGGGGGAGGAGGCATGATCTTCGACGTGCGCCTGGACCGGTTCGTCCCCGCCGAGCCGCCGCACCGCTTCGAGGCCGGCACGCCGCCGATCGCCGAAGCGGTCGGGTTCGCGGCCGCCGTCGACTACATGGAGTCGCTCGGCATGGCTCGCGTGCGCGCCCACGAAGCGCAGCTCACCGAGTACGCGATCGGCGCGATCGCCGAGCGCCTCGGAGACGGCTGCAGGCTCTTCGGCCCTCCGGCGGGGCCCGACAGGGGCGGCGTGCTGTCGCTCGCGCTGCGCGACGTCCACCCGCACGACGTGGCACAGGTGCTCGACCAGTACGGCGTGTGCGTCCGCCCGGGCCACCACTGCGCGAAGCCGCTCATGCGTGTCCTCGGGGTGACCGCCACCGCGCGGGCGTCCATCGGCCCGTACAACGACGAGCGGGACATCGACACGCTGATCGAGGGCCTCGAGGAGGCAGGGAGGCTGTTCTCGTGACCGACCTCGAGGACCTGTACCGCGAGATCATCCTCGACCACTACCGCTCGCCGAGGAACCGAGGCGAGCTCGAGTCGCCTCCGGCAGTCCGGGTGGAGGGGTTCAACCCCTTGTGCGGCGACGAGGTGGTGGTCAGCCTGCTCGTCGAGGACGGGCGCGTCGCGGACATCAAGTTCGCCGGCGCAGGGTGCTCGATCAGCCAGTCGTCCGCCTCGCTCATGTCCTCTGCGGTCAAAGGGAAGTCGCTCGACGAGGTGCACGAGCTCATCCGCACCTTCAAGGCCATGATGTCGATCCACGAGGCCTCGCTCGGCGCGGAGGGCGCGGAGGGCGCGGAGGAGACCGGGACGGGCGACCTCCTCGTGGACGTGCGCAGGATCGGTGAGCTCGCCGCCCTGCAAGGGGTCGTCAAGTTCCCCGTGCGCATCAAGTGCGCCACGCTCAGCTGGAACGCGCTCGCGCAAGGGCTCGCCGAGGTCGAAGCCGGAAGCTGACGACCGGCGGGCCTGGGCGTGTCGCGGGCCGCAGCGACCCGCTCGGAGCACCTGCCGGTCGCCGGCAGCTCGATCGGGCCGGCAGGTCGATCGGGCCGCCAGGTCGATCGGGCCCGATCAGGCTGCGCCTTCCTCGGCGCCGTACGCGCCGTAGCCCGTCCGCTCGAGCTCCTCTGCGAGCTCGGGCCCGCCGCTCGCCACGAGCCTGCCGCCGACGAGCACGTGGACCCTGTCGGCGCGCAGCTCCCTCAGGAGACGGTGGAAGTGGGTGACCGCGAGGACCCCGAGGCCCCACTCCGACGTGGCGCGCTCGATGCGCCGTGCGACGGCGCGCACGGCGTCGACGTCCAACCCCGAGTCGATCTCGTCGAGCACGGCGAATTTCGGCCGAAGGACGCCGAGCTGGACGACCTCGTTGCGCTTGCGCTCCCCTCCGGAGAGGTCCACGTTGAGCGCCCTCTGGAGGAACCGCTCGTCGAAGCCGATCGCGCCAGCCTCCTCTCGCAGCCGCCGGGGCACCTCGCCGGCCGCGTCCTCACCGACCGCCTCTTCCAGCGCCGCCTCGACGAGCACCCCGGGAACCTCGATCGGCTGCTGGAGCGCGAGGAAGAGGCCCGCCCGAGCGCGCCGCCAGGCCGGGAGCCCGACGAGCTCGGTGCCGTCGACGCGGATGCTCCCCGAGGTGACGGTCGTCCCGGGACGGCCCATGAGCGCGTGCGCGAGCGTGCTCTTCCCGGAGCCGTTCGGCCCCATGACGACGTGCACCTCTCCGCCCGCCACCCGCAGGTCGACGCCGCGGACGATCTCGCGGCCCCCGGCCGAGGCGTGCAGGTCCTCCACCTCGAGGAGGCTCATGGCAGCACCACCGAGACCTCCTCGCCGTCCACCTCGACCTCGTAGACGGGCACCGGCTTGGTCGCTGGCAGAGAGCACGGCTCACCGGTCTCGAGATCGAACGTGCTGCCGTGGCGCGGGCACTCGAGCTCCCGCTCCTCGGCCCACACCTCGCCTTCGGCCAGGGAGTAGTCCTCGTGGCTGCATCGGTCTCCGATCGCGTAGAAGTCGTCTTCGATCCTCACGAGCGCGATGCGGTGGTCCCCGACGTCGAACCGGCGGACCTCTCCGCTCGCGAGCTCGTCGCGGCGCAGCAGCACGACGCGCTCACCCATCTTCGCTGGAGACTGCGGCGAGCCTGCGCACGACCTCGCGGCGCAACCGCCCGACGAGCGCCGGGACCGGCGAGCGTTGGACGATGTCGTCGAAGAAGCCGAGGACGATCAGCTGCTCGGCGCGCGACGGCGGGATGCCCCGGGACTCGAGGTAGTAGCGCTGGTCCTCGTCCACCGGGCCGACGGTCGACGCGTGGCTGCACCGCACGTCGTTCTCCTCGATGTCGAGGTTCGGCACCGAGTCGGCGTGCGCACCCTCGTCGAGCACGAGGTTGTGGTTGGTCTGGAACGCATTCGTGCGCACGGCGCCGCGCCGGACCCTGATCAGCCCGCTGTAGACCGAGCGGGAGCGCTGCGCGACCGCCCCCTTGCACAGCAGGTCGCTCGTCGTGCGCGGCGCCGCGTGGTCCTGCAGCGTGCGGACGTCGTGGACCTGGGAGCCGGTTCCCAGGTACGCGGACCGCAGCTCGGTCCTCGACCCCGGGCCGTCCGCCAGCGCGTCGGTGCGCGACCGGTCGTAGGCGCCGCCGAGCCCGACCGTGAAGGTCCGAAGCGTCGCGTCCCTCCCGGCCACGGCCGCGAGGCGCGAGACGTGCCAGACCTCGGTGCCGAGCACCTGGAGAGCTGCGTAGGAGAGCTGGGCGCCGTCGCCGGCCGACAGCTCGGTGATCGGGACGACGAGCCCACGCCCTGCCCCGGGCGCACCGGCAACCACCTCGACGACCTGAGCGCTCGACCCCGCCCCGAGCCGCACCACGGTACGCGGAAAACAGGCCGGCGCACGCGCGTCGGTCTGCGCGCCGTCGCCGGACCCCTGCGTGGAGAGCCCGGCGGTGCACCAGTGGACGATCACGATCGGCGCGTCGAGCACCGCGTGCTCGGGGACGTCGACGACCACGACGTCGGGGTGGAAGGCGTCGTTCAGACGGACCAAGGCGTCGCCGCCGGCGAGGACCCCGCCGAGGACGCCCTCTTCTGTGCCGAGCACGTCGAGGCCGCCGACGCGGACCGGGCCGAGGAGCGCGGAGCGCTCCACCGAGACCGGGCGCCCGTCGATCGTCGCGACGAGCGCGGCGCGCGCGGGCAGGTCGGCCGCGAGCCCCTGGACGTAGGCAGCCCCGAGCGCCCGATCGGCCTCGTCGCTCGCGGGGTCCGAGCCCGGCGACGGACGCGGGGCGTAGTCGTCGAGGTGGAGCTCCTCGATGGGCGTGTAGCGCCACAGCTCCTCCTTCTCGGAGGGCATGGGCATCACGGCGAGCTCGTCCGCGGCGTCGCTCCGGCGCTGCCGCAACCAGGCGGGGCCGCCGAGCGCGACCGCGCGCTCGGGGCCGAACGCGCTCATCGCCCGCGCCTCCACCAGCGCCGGGCGGTGCGCTTGTCCCGCCGAGCGTCCTCGGCCCTCGCCTCGGCCAGTGCCTCGGGTGCGATCGCGTTCACGATGCCCTCGGCGTCCTCGAGGATGGACGCCACGTCGTCGCTCGAGACCGACGCGATCGCCGGCTCCTCCTCGATCGGCGGCTCCACGAGGCTGCCGTGCTCCCAGCCTGCGTCGGCCAGCCTGCGCTCGTAGGCCTTGCAGTCGTCGGGGCAGCGCCAGGGAGCCTCCGGCGCGAGGTCGAGGACGCAGAAGCGAGCCACCTCGCCGGAGGCGTACGTGCGGCTCTGGAAGTGCTTGCACTCCTCACGCATCGGCACGGCACGGCCTCCTCGGGCCACGAGCCCGCCGCGTCGCGCCGGTGAGCGGCGCCCGGCACGAAGGGTGCGCCGGCTGCACGCGTCGACGCCGCGTCAACCGACCGACCCTTCCATCTGCAGCTCGATCAGGCGGCTCCACTCGACCGCGTACTCCATCGGCAGGGTGCGCGTGACCGGCTCGATGAAGCCGTTCACGATCATCCCCATCGCCTGGCTCTCGGTCAGCCCTCGGCTCATCAGGTAGAAGAGCTGGTCGTCGCCGACCTTGGACACCGTCGCTTCGTGGCCGATCCGGGCATCCTGCTCCCCCACCTCCATGTAGGGCTTGGTCTCGGACACCGAGTCGTCGTCGAGCAGCAGCGCGTCGCAGCGCACGAAGGACTTCGCGCCCTTCGCGTCGGGGTCGACGTGGACGAGGCCACGGTAGGTGGTGACGCCGCCGT
>JAJYXS010000044.1 GCA_021801615.1 Actinomycetes bacterium | reverse complement strand
TCGGCGCGGGGCACCGAGTCCAGACGGGAGCCGGGACCGCACAACGCACCGACAGAGCGACCGCGGACGAGGGACCGACCACGGGGTGTCGGCGGCGAGCGGGACGAGTGAGGGCAGGTGTCTGCCGAAGGCGCCGGACCGGACGTGCGAGCCCGGCTATGGAGCCGGCCGCCGAACGGAGCGCTCGCCCGGCATCGTGCCGCCCCAGACGCCGTGGGGCTCGTCGGCGCCGAGCCCAGGAGCCCCGGGCGACTCCCGGGCCGCCATCACGTGCGCCAGGGCTTCGCATTCTTTGGTCCGGCGTTCGATGGCGTCGATGCTCCCAGCGGCCGCGCTGGCGATCTCCTCGACATCGGCGACGGGGCGGGCCACCTTGAGGCGCCCGGCGATATCGGCGCCACTCGCGCTGCTCGCGGGGCACGTTCGGTCAGAGGTCAAGCCGTCAACTTGCCCATTGACAGCAACTAGATATCGGCGCAAGAGTGGACAGACGAGAGCCACGAGAGATGCGCGTGTCAGACGGCGATGTCGTGGTGTGCGTAGAGGGCCACGGCACGAGCGTGGACCTGACGCTGCGAGGCGACACGCCCGCTGAACTGGCGCCGATCGTGGGAAGGCTGGGACGAATCAAAGCCGAGGTGGAAGCCGAACGAAGGATAGGCACATGACTCGTCTTCGACGTAATCGACGGTTCTTTCTGACCGCCATGATTCCAATCGCTCTTGTTCTTGCCGGGTGTCTGCCCTCCACAGGGCATCCGGCGAGACCAGCGGGGAGCGTCGGGTCTGCCTTTCTCGTGAGGCCTATTAGACCTCCCGTTCCCTATCGGGTTCGCCTGGACCGGATCTTCAGCCCAGCCCGCGCAGAGACAGCGCAGTTCTTCGGCCCCACAGCGGGCACCCGGTTGGTCGCAGTCGAGTTCACGATCTATGGGGCGAAGCGTTACTACTCCCACGACGCCGACACAAACGCGACGCTGATCGGATCAAACAGCCAGACATACACAGCGTCGCTGTTCGACACAGTCCTCGAATGCCCGAGATTCCGTCCGACATTCAAGATCGGACCTGGGCTCGCTGCGACTGGCTGCGTCGTGTTCGATGTACCGGACAATGTCGGACTCGCCAGAATCGCCTGGACGACCACACTGACAGCCACGTCGTTTGTCTGGTGGAGAGGATGACTATCGGGGCATCCGCCCCGGCTTTTGTGCCCGCTGCCGTGCGTACGGGCGAGGAAACACCGAGCGTGGCCCCGAGAGGTGCCAGCCCGGGACCTAGCGGGGAGCCGTGGAACCACCGTGAGCGAGGGCACCGGCCGCGCGCACGGGGCATGTGCCGGGCGTGCCGGCCGGCGTGCGACGTGCCTACGCCGGCGGATCAGGCCAGCCCGCCGGGCACGAGCGCGAGCGTGGGCCGCCCGTCGGGTTCGGGCTCGGCTGCGATCGCCTCGGCGAGGATCATCTGCACCGCGGGCTCGTGCCACGTGTCGCCCTCGTGCACCACGGCGCCCCGGGTGCTGCGCCCGTTCCCGCGCCAGCGCCCGTGCCCTGTCGGCAGCGGGTCGTCCTCTGCGAGCCCGAGCCTGGCGAGCACGGGTCCGGGCGGCTCGCGGCTGCCGATGCGGGCAAGCTCGGCGAGGTACGCGGCCCGTGACGCCGGCGCGGCCGGGTGCGACCGTGTGCGCCTGCCGGCTGCGAGCCCGCGGGCGACCTCGGCCTCCTCGTGGCGCCGGGCACGGTGCTGGAGGCCGGCCAGGATGCGCCCGAGGTCCTCGACCTCCGCCGCGGTCGTCGCCGCCTTCAGCTGGGCGACCAGCTCAGCGAGCGCGCCGCGCAAGGCGATCGCCTCGGTGTCCTTCGCCCGCGCGAGCGCCCGGCGGTCGGCCTTCGCCGTCTCGCAGAGGACGGCGCGCACCTCTGCGAGCCCGATCGCCCCGGCCGGCGTGTCGTCCTCGTCGTCGGCGACCGTCGGTGCCCCGCCAGGCTCGGCGAACCGGGCGAGCGCGGTAGTCCTGGCCCCGCCCCAGGTGGCCGCGCAGACGAGGTAGTCGGCGGCGACGGCCCGGGCGGCCTCCTCTTCGTCCGTGCCGCCGAGGGCCATGCGCCCGGGCACGATCAGGCTGAGCGCGTGGCCGGGGTAGAGCGCCCGGGCCTCGGCGACGAGGGAGCGCACGAGCTCCTCGTCGAAGTACCGGCGGACCTCGGCGCCCGGGCCTGCGGGCACGTCGATGCGGTCGAGGTCGAGCACGGGGAGCGACGCCTCGTCGAAGAGCTGCCCGGCTGCCCGTCGGCACTCGGCCTCGTGGACCCCGACCGTCGAGACGTGGACCATGCGCCGGAGCCGGTCCGCGGGGAGCACGTCCCTCGGATCGGCGCCGGCGTTGAAGGTGACGAGGACGCTCGCCGCGAGCCGGACGCGCTCGCCTTCGAGGACGAGCGCCGAGTCACCCTGGAGGAGCCGCAGGGCGTCGGCCCGGGCCTCCCCTCGCACCTTGTCCAGCTCGTCGAGGCAGAGGAGCGGGCGCCCGAGTGCGAGGGCCGGGGCGAAGCGGTAGGCGCCCGTGCCGTCGGGGACCCGGCGCCCGAGCAGCTCGGCCCGGTCGAGGTCGCTGGCGACCCGGACCACCGCGTACTCGTCGAGCCCGAGCACCCGTGCGCAGAGGCGCCCGACGGTCGTCTTGCCGCTCCCCGGGGGTTCCCACAGCCCGAAGCTCGGCCACCCGGTCGCCCCGTCGACGCCACGATGCCAGCGGGCGACGACGGCTGCGAGGACGAGCCGGGCGAGCGCCCGGTGCGCCTCGGAGGGCAGCAGGTCGAGGACCCGGGCGAGGTCCGCCCGTGACGCCGGGGGTCCCGCCTGCGCGCCGCCGGCCGGCGTGAGCCGCCAGCGGGTTGCCCCGGTGCGCTCGACGAGGCCGGCCGCCGCGAGCCGGTAGAGGTGGTCCCGCACCCGGCGATCCGAGACCCCGCTCGCCCGGGCGATCTCGGTCACGGTGGCGTCCCTACGGCCTCCGAGGGCCGCCACGATCGCCCCTGCGTTCGCCTCTCCGACCGCACGTCCGAGGGCCGCAGCGCCCCTCGTGGGGCTGTCCGTGGGGCCGTCCGTGGGGCTGTCCGATTCCGTCCGAAACCCGGACACACGTACACCGTGCCTGTCCATTTTCCCAGCATACGGGGCTGTCCGATTCCGTCCGCAGACCGTGCGCACGCGTAGAGGCACGCCCGAGGGGGGGTGCCTGCGGGACGTGCCCGAACGGGCCGTCCGGCGTGCTCCTGGGGCCACCTGGTGGCCCCTCGTCCCTCGCCGGCGCCGGCCCTACGGACGGCCCGCCCAGCGGGCCTGGGCACGCCTGGTGGCCGACGTGGAGGGCTCCGGGAGTGTCATGTCCGCATCGTCGAACGGCGCCTCCGGCGGGGGCCACGAGGGGTCTGCGCCGGAGGGACGCCCGGGTCCGCGCCCGCCACGTCCGCGCACGGAGGCGAGCACGCGGGGTCCGAGCGTCCACGCGAGCACGAGGACCCCGACGCCTGCGAGCGGCCACCACGTGGCGTCGACGAGCGCCAGGAGCACGAGCCCGGCACCGGCTAACCACGAGGCGGCGTAGGCGGCCGTGCGCCAGCCTGTGTGGTGCCGGCGATGGTGGCGCACGACCAGTTCGGCTACGAGCACGACGTAGAGCAGGGGCCAGAGCGCCATGACGAGCGCCAGGGCGACGGCGATCCCGAAGAGCGGGTGCAGCCGCCTGCCGAAGAGGAACACGGCCGCCACGACGCCGAGGACCACGAGACGGTCCCGGTGGGCTCGTGCGTCGAGCTGCCCCGCGCGGTAGCCGGCGGCATATGCGCGGTCCCGGCCTGCGACCTCGGATCGCCAGGCGCGGTAGTCGGTGGGCGCGAGGGTCACGGCATTCCCCATGTTGGGAGCGCCTCGCGAAAAGTGATGCCCGTTGGGAGTGGGGCGCCTGTGCTGCGGTAGATCGATTGCGCCACGATCGTGCCCCATACAAGGCGTCCTGTCTGGCGAACTGGATTCGACAGGGTAACCCGGACGAATGTCTGGTGTTCCTGGTATATGAGTGTTCCCGTGCCAGTTGCCGTTCGGGCACCCCATGTTGTCCAAACGATTGTAAGAATGCTGATTCCGTTGGCGCAGCCGATAATCGCGAACGGTTCAAAGCCGTGTGTTGTCGTCCATACCTTCATTCCCGGACACCTGGCAACCAGCACCGTCGAGCCCGTCGCCGGCTGGATATGGGGCGCCGTAGTGGTAGACGTGGCGCACGTCTGTGACCCGTATGTGGAAAGCGCGTATGCAGGACTCGACTTCGTGAACACTAGGACCTTTCTCGCGCTGCTGCCTGTGGGACAGATCGTGACGTACTTTGGATCAGTGAGAACGACGGGGGTGCCGGGGTGGTGGATCGGCGTGGAGGTACCGCAAGACCCGTTGCCGTGTCGGGTTGTCTTGGTAACGAATGTCCCAGTGCCGCGAGCAGTGTGTGGCCCCCACGTGGACCAGACGATGTTGGTCGTATAGTTGCTGCACAAGCTGGAACACCAATGAAGGCTGGCTGGCTTGCGCACCGGAGGTGTACTGCAATTCGCGACCATCGGTATCGCAGAGGCAGCGGCGATCGATTTGGCGCGGGCAGGATGGACCGTCTCTCGGCCAGCGAGGAACGCACCCGCGGCTACCACGAGCAGGACCACCACGGCACCCGTTATGGCAAGGGGCTTACTCATCGAACGGTCTCCCTCCTGTTCTGATCGTAAGCCTCGGGCGTGTGAGCGGCAGGGTGCATTGCACCGGCAGCGTTCCGAGGGCGGCCAGGAGCCGGCCTCCCGTCTGCTTGCCGACACGGTGACGCCAGACACCACGAGGACCCGTCACCCGGACGGGCGCCATGACGGCCTCGACGACGGGTCGAGCCGTGGCCCACCCGACCTCGGCAACGAGCCGGTCGACCTCGGCGAGGACGGGCGCCAGCTCCTCGGCCCGGCGCTCCCCGGCCTTCCTGATCGCGTAGCGCCGTCGCTCGTGGGCGGTGAGAGCGGCGCTCACGAAGCGGCCTCTGCGACCACGTGCCCGCCTGCCACGCCCTCGTGCACCTCGACGCCGGCCAGGGCGGCCAGGGCGCCCCAGTGCCGGAGAGCCGGGACGACCCGGCCCGACCGCCACGAGGACGCAGAGGCCTTCGAGACCCCGAGGGTCGACATGATCTCGGCGAGCGTCACCGTGGCGAGCCCGTCCCGGATCGGGGCGAAGTGGGAGGGGTCGGCGTTCGCGTGCGGGTGCTCGGCACGCCAGGCGTCCAGCTCGCTGCGGGCCATCGCGATGGAGCGTCCCCGGCGTCGCCGGGCCTCTCGGGACTGGCCGGGCTGGCGCTCCCAGCACGCCTCGCAGCGCACGTGGCGGGGCCGGGTGAGCGCCCCTCCGCAGTCGAGGCAGCGGGCCATCGCAGCCGCGGCCGTCTCAGGTGCCAACGCCTGTGGCCGGCGGGTGGGGCGAGCGGCGCGGTGCTCGGCGTGGACCGTCTCTGCGCGTGCCCGGGCCTCCTCGCCCTTGCGGCGTCGGACCTCGGCCGATGCGGCAACGGCCTTGGCGCCCGTAAGCGGCGTGGTCCTGGTCGTCTTGCCCGCCACGGCGTCGGTGATGGCGTGGAGGACGGCCTCTGCGTAGGGGCCGACCTCACGTCGCCACGTCGGCATGGTGGCGGCCAGCTCGTGCGAGAGCGGCGCTGCGACCCTCACGTGCCCGTCGGAGCGCTCCACGAAGTCGGACTTGCGGAACATCCGCTCGGCGACGAGTGCGAGCACGAAGGCGTCGACCTTCGGGCGCAGCGGTTCGAGGACGTCGAGGGCGAGCGAGTCCCGGCCCGCGGCGTCCAGGTGCAAGACGCCGAGCCCGGGGTCGAGCCCGAGGCGGACCAAGGCGAAGCGGGCCTCGACCTCTGCGAGCCGGTAGGTGTAGTTCAGCAGCGCGTTGAGCGGCCGCTCGGCCAGCCGGTTCGTGTTCGCCGCGCCCGTGATCGCAGAGCGCCGGGAGTCGTAGGCGGACCAGTGCGGCGGCACACGTCGGCGATCCTTTGCGACGAAGCCGACCGCGGTCGCAGGGTGCCCGGCCCAGCAGGCGAAGAAGGCCGCGGCGGCGACCGCTTCGAGCTGGCGGCACTCGTCGACCGAGCCTGCGACCTCGATGCCGCCGGCCAAGTCGAGGATCGTTGACGCGGTGTCGTCGGCGGCAAAGGTCCGCGTGAGCACCGCGGCCTGCCCGCGCAGCTTCTCTGCGAGCAGGTCCCGCACGATGCGAAGCCCGACCGGCGAGCCGTCGACGCCGGCCAAGGCCTGCTGACGGCGCACCCTCGCATCGTCTTTCCCAGGGGGCGAGGCGCCGAGGAGCACGTCGCCAGCCCGGAGCACCACGACGGCGACACCCTGCGCCCGGCACCACGAGAGGGCTTCGGTCGTGACGATGCCGTCTCCGGCGACGACGAGCCGGGACGGTGCTGCGACCTTGGCGTACGTGCGCTCCCGACGGTGCTCGCCCACGCCGTCGGCGACGACGAGGGCGCCGTGGTTAACGGTCGCCCGAACCCCGAAGCCGTCGCAGACGACGACCTGCGCGTCGCCTCCGGACGAGTAGGTCTCTGCGATCGCGCCGATCCGGTCGGCGACGTCATCGGGGGTCATCACCGGGCCGGAGGCGACGATGCGTGCCGGGGCCGTGCTCATCGGTGCTCCTCGATCTGGCGCAGGAGCTGCATGCCCACCGCCAGCCACGCCGCGCGCTCGTCGGGCGAGCGCCTCCGGTCGCTCGCCAGCTCCACGACGGTCCGCGTGATCGCCTCGGCGTCGGAGCGGTGCAGGTGCACCACGACCCCGGCACCGGACGCGGGCGGTCCTACGTCGGGCTGGGCCAGCGGCTTCGCCGGCAGGGGAAGGGAACGGGTACCGTTCGGAACCGTCATGGGAGTCATACCTCCTATGGCCACGCCCGGGGCCGTTCGAGCGGCGCCCGGGCACTTCTCTGTCCGGGCCATCGTATGCCTCACGCGGCCCCGATACCAGGGGAGACGCGCTCGCGGGCCGGCCGGCGGCGCCTCTCGGTCGTCCCGCCCCAGACCCCGAAGCGCTGGCGGGTCGCCAGCGCGTAAGCGAGGCAGGGCTCCCGGACCGCGCAGCCAAGGCAGACCGCCTTGGCCTGGGCGATACCCACCGCGGTCTCGGGGAAGAACAGGTCGGGACCGAGGCCACGGCATGCCGCCCGGAGACGCCAGGTGGGGTCCGCCTCCACGTACCCTGCTGGGAGGTCGCCGGCGACCGCTCCGAGGAAGTCGAGGGCGGCCCGCCGGCGCTTCTGGTCGAGGCCATGGGACTCGCAGAGGCCGTCGGCTCCGGCCGGTGCCGCGCAGCCGGTGCGCCGGCAGGTGGGGTCGACCCGAGCAGGCGGGGCGACGAGCCCGGACCAGTGAGCGGCGGGCGCCGTCACGGCACCCCTGCCGAAAGGTCGGCCCATGCACCGGCCACCGGCCGCGCGCAGGCCGCGGGGGTCCGCTCGCCTGCCGCCACGAGGTCCAAGCCCACGAGGTCGCAGAGGCGCCGCTCGGCGCCGAGGGTGAAGAGCGGGACGCCGTGCACGATCGCGTCGGCGACCTCGCGCAGGCACCCCGCCCCGATGGTCCCTTCCTCGTCGGCGAAGACGACGAGCGCCCCGAGCGTCGAGACGAGGCGCGGCCAGTCGGCCAGCCACTCGGCGTCGGAGCGGTAGCGGGCGGCCGGGTTCACGACCTCCCAGCCCGCGAAGGCGGCTTCGATCGCGTCGAGGCAGGCGCGCTCGTGCGCGGTCCCGTAGCACCTGAGCGCGTGCGCGGCGTAGAGCCGGGGTCCCCTGCGGCCGTCGTGGTCCTGCGCCGGGCCGCGCGAACCCAGGCAGCTCACCCCGCCTCCCGCAGCGAACAGTCGTGCTCCAACAGGTCGATCAGCTTCGAGGCCTCGTGCTTGGTCAGCTCCTTCGACGATGAGACCGCGCGGTTCACCACCGCCGACGTGTACTCCAGGCGCTGGGTCCGCTCGGTCACCCCGATCGCCCCGAACAGCCGGCCGATGTTGCGGAGCTGCGCGTCGGTCACCTTGGCCGTGGTCACGTCGTGCGGCCCGCTCGGAGCGCTTCGGGAGCGTGCGTGCTCGGCTGCGGCCGCGTCGTCGTCCTCGTCGGCTGCGATGTTGAGCGCACCGCACAGGCCGTAGCGCCTGGCGTAGGTGATCGCCGAGCCCTGGCCCTGTGGGGTCTCCTGGGACATGAACAGCTCGACGGTCGCCTCGATCCACTGGCCTGAGGCGTGGAGGAGGCGCGTCGTGAGCGCGGGCCTCCCGCCCCAGGTCGTGTCGGGGAGGCCGACGACCGAGAGCCCGTGCCTCGTGAGCACCGGCTGCACCGCGGCCAGGACGTCGGGCAGGTCCGCGTAGCGATAGGAGTACTCGCCTCCGCCCTTCGTCGGGACCCGGGCGACCTTCCCCTTGGTCACGGTCGGGAACTCGCCCTGGGCTGCGACGAGCGCCGCCGCCAGCTGGTCGACCTGCTCAGAGGACCGCATGGTCGTTCTCCTTTGTCTTCTCAGCGAGGACGCGTGCGAGTGCTTCGATCGAGGCCTCGGGGAAGACGAGGTGCGCGTAGGCGAGCCGCCGCACGGCGCCCGACGTCATGGCCTCCCTCTTCGTCCGCCACCCGCACGTGCAGGACACCTGGTCGGCGTCGTAGGCGGTGTCGTGGCGCCGGGGCATCAGAAGGGCTCCTCGTCGTAGCCGTCGCCGGCCGCGGACCCTCTGGCGGGTCCCCTGCGCTCGGCGCGCTCGACCGTGACGGAGGCGAAGCGGAGCGAGACGCCGACCTCGTCGCAGACGAGCCTGGTCGTGGTGCGCTCGGCGCCGTCCTTTCCGGTCCAGGTGTCCTCTTCGATGCGCCCGCAGGCAAGGACCCGGGTCCCCTTCGACAGCTCGGCCAGGTGCTCTGCCAGGTCGCCGAAGGAGACGAGGTCGTAGAACTCGGTCTCGCCCTCCTCCCAGGTGCCGTCGTCGAGCCGCTTGCGGCGGTTGACCGCGAGCCCGCAGGTCGCCCACGCGGTCCCCTTCGCGCTGAAGCGCAGCTCGGGGTCACGGGTGAGGTTCCCGGCGAGGGTCCGGTAGCGGACCTGGGCGGGTGCGTCGGTGGTCGTCGTGGTCATGGTCCTTCCTTTCGTGTCGTCGTGGTCGTTGGCTGCTTCTCCGACCCGGTGCCTCCGGGCGCGGGAGACCTGGTGGCACGGGCGCGGCGCTTCTTCGCGGTCTCGCGGTGCGCGTCGGAGAAGTAACCGCGGCGCCCTACCGGGACAGGTCTCCCGCACCCGCACCGGCACACCTGGGCGCTTGGGACCTGCCACGCCACGCCGTCGCGCCGAAGCTCGGCGAGGATGCGTTCGACGGTGCGCCGACGCGGCAGCTCCCCGCGGGTGATCTGCCGAGCGATGCGCGGCGTGACGCCGGCCAGCTCGGCGAAGTCCCGCGACGGCATCGACCGCGCGTGCGCCGCTAGCGCGTCGCGCTGGCCCGGACCGAGCCCGTGGGCGTCCTCGTAGCGGACCCGGGCGCTCGCGGGGTCCGGCAGCCCGTCCTCGGCTGCGTCGAGCACCGGGGAGACGCGGCCCCGAGACACGACCGAGAGCGGCGTCACGACGACCGACTCGACGGGTTCGGCCCTCGGCGGATCGGAGAAGTAGCCGGCCCGCAACGCGAGCGGTTCGAGGAGGACCGCGGAGAAGTCCTCGGCGTCCGTGGTGACGTCGACGGGCGAGCCCGTGGAACGGTCCACCCAGGGCAGCTCCCGCCATCCGTCGAGCGGACCGCCCGGGTCGAGCGCCACGACCGCGGCCGGCTGACTCGGACGCAGGGCACCCCGCGTCACGCCTTCGACGTAGCGGGACCCCAGGTGCGCGCCGAGCGCCTTCGGGAGCGTGTCGAGGAGGCGGGGAGACGTGACCGCGAGCCGCCGGAGCGTCGGGAACGCCGGCCCTGTCGGAGCGTCCCACAGCGCCGCGTCTCGCGTCGCGTGATTCGGCCGGGCGAGCTTCGCCGCCGCGTAGCGGACCTCGCGGACGACGGCCGCCTTCGACCAGGCTTGGCCCCCGTCAACACCGCGCCCTTGCATCGCGGGCGGGTCGGCCCACATGCCGCCGAGGCCCGCTTCGGTCCAGTCGACGAGCTGCGGTGCGTCGTCGTTCCCGCGCCACTCGGCGTGGCGCTTGGCGCCGAACACGACGGCGCGCATCGGCCCTTCGGCTTTCCACACGGGCCAGTCGGGCTCGGGAGAGAGCGGGGCGAACGCGCCGAGAATGCCGTCGATCTCGGCCTCCGTGAGCGCCCGGACCGTCGAGCCGTCGGCGAGCGTGATCGTGTCGCCGCCAGAGGCGACGGGCAGTAATGAACTGTCCGTATCCCTGTAGAGGACGCGAGAGCCGCGGTCCCGAGCCATGCGGCCCGCGACGGCGAGCAGGAGCCGCGCGCCAGCGGTCACGGTCGCCCCGATCGGGGCGAAGGTCCACGGGCCGGCCTTCTCCTCGGTGCGCCACCTGCCGTCGCGCTTGCGACGCACGTCGTCGAGCCGCTCGAAGTTGCCCGATACGAGGCTGTTCACCATCGCGTGCAGCCCGGCGGCCAGGTCCTTGTCGCCCTCGGCCTTCGCCTGGCGTCGCCGTCGCACGAGCCCGAGCACGGGGTCCTGGTCCGCGTCGAGCACGAGCCCCGGGTACACGGCGATGCGCTTGCGTAGACCGTCCTGGTGTCCCTCGGGGACGAGCCTGGTGGCGCTCAGGATGTGTGGCACCCGACCCGAGAGGATCGCCGCAGCCACGACGTCGGGCCAGGCGTAGAAGAGGCTCCGCCCCCTGGCGCTGACGGCGACCGTCTCGGTGCGCCCGTCGGGCCGCTTCGGGTCGTCGAGTGCTACTGGGAACCGCTCGCCATCAGGGACGACCTCGCAGACCGTGAGGCCAAAGCGTGCCCAGACCGCGGGGTCGAGCACCGCGGCCGGGTCCTCCATCGCCCGGCGGCAGAGCGCGCGCAGCTCCCGGAGGACCGATCGGCGTACGAGACGATTCGCGGTCATGACGTCCCACCAACCGATCAGGTGCGCAGTCAGCGGGTACGCGCTCGTCACGTCGAGCACGACCGCGTCGAAGGGGTGCCTGCGGATACCGGGCTCGTCGTCGCACCACCCGCCATGAAACGCCTCCCACCACATGGCGTGCTCTCGCTCCGAGAGCGCGAAGTGCCCGAGCGGCGGGGCCACCCGGAAGCGCCGGAGCAGGTGGTCGGCGAGACCTGCCGGGGAGTGCGCGTAGGGGAGCGGGAAGCGTGCGACCCACTCGGCGCGGTCCTGCGGCGAGATCAACCACCGCGACGACTCGTCGTCGACCTGGAGCGCGAGCGCGTGCACGGAGCGCACCGCTTCCGCTATGCGGTCGGCACCGGTCGCGTCGAGCGAGACCGTCACGGGCAGCGGTTCAGCGGTGATCCGGAAGTGGCGCGCATGGTCCACAAATCCGCCCGAGCGGTCCGCGTCCATCGCGTAGGCGGCACTCAGCAGGTCGAGGAACGGCGCGGGACGCGTGCCGAATCCCTTCTCGCACGGGGCGAAACGCACGGTCCAGCCCTTGCGCCGTGGGGTGACCCACAGCGGCGGCCGGTGCGGCGAGACGCGCCCGATGTCGCCGTGCTCAGGCCGTGGCGTGCCCCACCCGGGCAGCCACGCCTGCCAGGACCCGGCGCTGCGGCCCGTGCGCACCTCGACGTGCTCGGCGACGAGGCCAACGATCCGGCCCTGATCCGCGCCGACGATCGGCCCCGCACCACGGTTGTACGCGTTCGGCACGAAGGCCCAGGGCTTCGCATCCTTCTCGTCGGTCGCTTCTCGGGTGGCGAAGGGATCGAAGAACTCCCGGAGCGTGACGACCCGCCAGGGCGCGGGGCCGGTCGGCGTGTCGATCGTGTGCGTCGCCGCCCACCTGCGGATCGCACGGAGCGTCGCGGGGTCGCAGTCGTCAGGCACCACGAGGATGCCGTGGAGCAGGAGGATTCCGCGGGCGACGAGTGCGGCCATGAGGCCGAAGGTGTCGCCGTCCCTCGACGCGTCGGCCGCGGCGTGCCAGTAGAGCGAGACCTGCGACGCGAGGGTGCGGCCGCGGTGCTCGCGACCGGGCGCCGACCAACTGCGCATGCCGGGCGAGCCGCGCAGGATGACCGCGTGCTCGGTCACGCGCTGTCCTCCCCTTCGCGCTCGGCGTCACGCAGCCGCTCCAGAGTCAGCGACACGCTCGCCGGGTCGACGTCACAGCCGAGGAACCTGCGTCCGGTCACACGGCACGCGAGCCCGGTCGTCCCGCTCCCACAGAAGGGATCCACGACCAGCTCGCCGGGTTCCGAGACCTGTTCAACCCAGCGAACCAACGGCTCGACAGACTTCTGCCAGCGGTGGTCCGCCGGCGCCTTCGCCCCGTTACCCTCCGCAGCAATCGCATCGATCAGCCAGTGCCGAGGTACGTACCTGCCCGCCGAGAAGATCGCGATGGGGTGCCAACGGCCACGCACCATCCGCGCCCGGTTCTCGGTGTGGCGCCCAGGGAGGAACACCGCACCCGTCCAGACGTACCGGAGGTGCTCTCCGAGCCTGCCGAGCTGCTCGGGGAAGTCCACTTTGCCGCAGTAGGCGGCGCAGAGCCTTCCCGGCTTCAAGACCCTGGCGGCGAAGGCAGAGAGGTCCGAGTAGAGCGGCACCCCTGCGTTATCGTAGGGAGGGTCCGTGACGATCGCGTCGACGGAGTGATCCGGCAGGTCCGCGAGCACCTCTCGGAAGTCCCCGCAGCACACCTCGATCCCGTCGCCGACCGTGACCTTGGGTGGCGGCGGTGCCTCGGCGCGACGGCGGTCGAAGTTCTCGCGGCGCACCAGCTCTTCGGCCTTGCCGGCGTCGATCTCCCCGCGGTCGACGCGGGCGGCGATCTCGGGATGATCGGCGAGCTTGTCGGCGAGACGGAGGCGACGCCGTGCGGTGCGCGGAGCCACACCCAGCTCCACTGCCAGCGACGCGAGGTCGGCAGGTCGCTCAGGGAAAACGGCCACGCTGTCCGTTTTCTTCGCCTGGCGACCCTGTGATCCGATTCGTAGGCCGCGCACCTCGGCCAGGCGACGGAACGCGTCGGCCCAGGCGATCGGTCCCAGGTGGCGACGCAGGAGGTTGAGACGTAGCGCCATCTCGGTGGCCGCCTGGTCGTCGACGTCGACGGTGAGGGCCGGGCACTCGATCCCCAGCTCCTCGGCGATCCGTGCCCGATTGTGCCCATCGACGATCCGGCCGTCTCGGGTGCGCGCGATCGGCACCTGGACGCCATGCGCCTCGATGTCGGCTCGCAGAGCGGCGAAGGCCTCGTCTGGGAGCGGCCCCATGACCTGGAAGTCGGGGCGCGTCACCACAGTGCCTTCACCTCGCTCTGGCGTCCGTGCGGGAAGTCGTGCCCCGACGCCTCGTCGATGGCGCACCCGCGGCACACGAGCCGCTCGCGCCAGGTGCGCACGCGCGAGAGGTCCCGGAGGGCGCGGTACTCGCGGCGCACCTCGACCGCGGTCGCCGTCGTGAGCCGGCCGCCGCAACGTGAGCAGGTTCCGAGCGGGGCCATCACAGGTCGACTCCCACAGGCGCCGCCGACGCGAAGACCATTCTCGCCGGTAGCCAGGTGACCGGCACCGAACCACACGGCCCATGCCGGTTCTTCGCGACGATGATCTCGGCGCGCCCCGAGTCCTCTTCGTCGGGGCGCCAGAGAAGGAGCACGGCATCGGCGCTCTGCTCGAGCTCGCCGCTCTCCCTCAGGTCGACCAGGCTCGGACGCCGTGTCGACCGGTACTCCACCTGGCGAGAAAGCTGCGCGGGCGCCAGGACGACGACGCCGAGCCGAGCGGCGAGCTTCTTCAAGCCGCGGCCGATCTCGGCGACGGCTACTTGCCGGGTCTCCCGCGCATCGGCCTCGACCAGCTGCGCGTAGTCCACGACGACGAGCCCTAGGTCACCCCGAGCGGCCTCACGCCGTGACAGCGCAGCGATCTCCGCGAGCGTCCGGCCCGGGTCGTCGTCGATGACGATAGGCACGCCGCGCAGCTCCTCGCGTCGGCGCTCCAATCGCCCGAGGTCCACGTTGTCGATTGCGCCGCGCTCCAGACGGTCCATCGGCACTCCACCAGCCGCGAGGTACCTCTTCGCGAGGTCAACATGTCGCATTTCGAGCGACAAGATGAGGACCCGCTTGCCATCCTGGGCCACCTGGAGCCCGACCTGGGCTGCAAAGCTGGACTTTCCGACACTCGTCCGGGCACCGACGATGACGAAGCTCCCAGGCCGCAGGGTGACGAGGCTGTCGAGGTCGGGCAGCCCGGTGGACAGGCCGACACGTTCACCCGCGGCGGCTGCTCGCACCTCATCGAGCCCCGCGTCGACAGCGGCATCGAGCGTCACCGGTCCCGCTGTCCGGCGTGGCGGGGCCGCGTTGAGGATGCTCTGCTCGGCTTCGGCGACGAAGCGCTCGGTGTCCCCGGTGACCTGGGGATCGAAGCCCCGCTCGACGATCTCCATCGCGGCGCGCTGGACCCGGCGCACGGCTGCGCAGCCCGAGACGATTCGCGCGTAATGCCCCGCATGCGCGAGCGACGCCGTGTTCACCTGCAATGCCACGAGATCGAGCGGATCGCCGAGCTGGACGAGGAGCCCGCGTCGTCTCAGCTCGGCGGCGGCGGCGACGGCGTCCACCGGCTCGCCGGCCTCGAACAGGGAGACGATCGCCGAGAAGATGTGACCGTGCGCAGGCTTGTAAAAGTCGCCCGCCGAGCAGGTCTCGATCCCCGCCGCCACCGCGTCGTTCGAGAGGAGCATCGCCCCGAGCAGGGACTCCTCGGCGTCGACGTCGTGCAGCGGGACCCGCGGCGCGCTCACGACCGCCCTCCCGCGAGCGCGGCTTCAGCGATCTCGCGCAGGCTCGCATCGCTGAACTCCTCGGCGAGCCACCGAGCCGCTTCGTCGGCGTAGATGGTCCCAGCGTCCACGAGTCCGCGCAGGGTCTGAGCGCGCTTGACCGCGCGATCGACGGCCTGCCACCGCGCATCCTCGGCGCGCACGTCCACGACCCGAGCGCGTTCCGCGGCGAGGGCCGGAAGCTGCCGAAGGCGTGCGACGACCACCGCGTGCGGGTTCCGGGCGCCCGCGAGCGGTCCCTGGGCGACGATGGCCTCGACGATCCCGCGCTCGTCCACCACTCGGAGCGCGTCCTCGACCGCCCGCTGGAACGCCGGATGGCGCCCCATCGCCGCGGCGTCGAGACCGTCGAGCTGGTCAGCCACGGCCCACGCGATCCGCTCGGCCTCGCTCACGCCGCGCCCTCCCGGAGGTCCGCCGCGTCGACGTGCGCGGGGACGGCGCCGCGAAGGAGCGCTGCGAGCGCCTGGGCCGACGACGGCGCGAGCACGAGGTCCCGCCCGGCAGTGCCAAAGACCTCGCAGTGGACCGCCACGGTCCGCAGGCGGTACGCGAGCGGGTCAACACCCGACGGCAACCAGTCGAGATCGGCGACCCGCAGCACCTGGTGGACCCGAGAGTGACAAGACGCGCAGAGCAGCACGGTCAAGTGCTCGTCGAAGTAGCGGACACCGCGCCCCGGACGCCGAGTGAGGTGATGTCGAGCGACCGGGCCAATGGCGCCACAGAGCGAGCAGCCGTCGATCATCATTCGCGCCGGCCTTCGTACCGGAAGGTGGATTCCCCCGCCTCAACGCGCTCGGTGAGAAGCGCGAACACGGCATCGGGTGTGGAAAGAAGCCGCTCCGTGCGAAGTGGGCGCCATGAGCGCACGCGACGCCGGAAGGCCGGCCCGGTGACGCCGCCGGCCACGAGGTGCCCGACCAGGCTCATGTACCGACCCACCCTGCGAGCCTCGCCGCGGGTGAGCCCGTGCAGCTCCGCCCACCGCGGCGGATAGTCAAGCAGGGCCAACATGACCCGCCGGGGAGCCCCGGGCCGTTCGTGACCGAGCGCGGCACGAGCCGTCGGCGCTCCACGGGCGAGCCCGCGCTCAAGACGCAGCTCGTAGAGGGACAGGCCGCGCCGCCGGGCTTCGGAGCGGAGCGACCCCGCCTTAGACCGATCAGGAGGCAACGGTCCCGGCTCTCGGCTCCGTGCCGAGACCAGGTAAAGTGCTCTCAGCGTTCGTGCAAGGTTCGCTCGCAGAGCCGGGGTTCGACCCCGGCTCTTGCGCGTTCAGGAATGGATCAAGCAGCGCGTCGAGCGCGGCCACGGGAACAAGAACCCTGTCGCCCGCCCGGACCACGAAGAGGCGTCCGTCCCGGATCAGCCTGTCCAGCGTCCCGATACCGACCCCCAGGCGGCGCGCGGCCTCGGACCGGCTAACGGCGAGTGGGCGGCGATGGGGGCGGCTGGCGGTCGGCTCGCTCACGGGGGCTACATTGGGACCCTGTAGGTCGTGGTCGGAAAACGGGCGAGTTGCACACGTTTCCAGGCCTGCACGCTGGGGAAACGCTACGTTCCTGCCCGTGCCGCCGGATTTCCGCTACTTTCCACCGCGTGCCAACGGGCGCGCAGGGGCGCACGGAGCGCCGGCTGGGACACCTGATCGGCGAGAGGATCGGCGCGTGGACCCTTCGCACCTGGGACCTGCCGGACCCATCGGCCTCCGGGGCCACGCTCGTCCGCCTCGACCTCGTCCGCGGTGAGGTCTCGGTTACCGGTCCCCTTCGCCTGGCTCGGCTCCACGTGCGCTACCGGTCATCCGAGCCGCACGCGTACTCGGTCACCCTGACCGGCTACGGCGCCGACGTGCGCCGGACCCTCAGCAGGTTTCCGCTGGCGACGTGGCTCGCGGTCGCCGACACGGTGCGTCGGAACCTCGGCAGCGACGAAGACGCGTCTTTGGCGCATCGACCCGACCGCAAGCGGCCAGGACGAGCCGGGCACAGCGACGCCTTCTACGGCTACGTTGCTCGCCGATACCTGGAGCTCGCTGGCGATTCGGCGCCGACGAAGGCGCTCGCCGCCGAGTACGACGTCCATCGAAACACGGCCGCGGGCTGGGTCCGACGTGCGAGGGAGAAGGGGTTCCTCTGACCGCTCCAGCGCGGCGGACCGCCGTAGCCAGATCGAGGCCAATCGCCGAGGCGATCCCAGCGGCGCCCGAACCCGCCGAGCTGGCCCCGCTCGCCGCCGAGGTCGACCGGCTCGTCGCCGAGGTCGGCTGGTCGAGGGCGCGAACGGTCGTCGAGCAGGTCATGGCGCCGATCCGCGCCTCGGGTCGACGCGGGATCTGGCGGCACCGGGTAGGTAAGCGCAACGGCGCGCGGCTCGTCACCGAGCTGTCGGCGCTCCCCGCACAGGAGCGCTTGCCGTTGCAGCAGGTCGTAGCCTTCCCCCGAAGGAGGTAGCGCATGCGAAAGCCGTACTCGTTCGCCGTCTTGCTACTCCTGGGCGTGGCGTTGGTCATGTTCTCAGTTATGCGCTTCTTCATGGACACGAGCACCACGGTTCTTGGGACCCCGGTCTCGTGCGGGAATCCGTTTTCCTACCTGGCCAGGGGACTTGACCACACCAGCGCCCGAGCTCTTGCGTTTTGCAATGCACCCTTGGACAATGCGCTCTTGCTGTCGCTCGTTGTCGGATTCGTGGGAATTATTCTCATCGTCATCGGCGCTACGATTGGCATGCACCGCCCACCGCCTCCGGGCTGGTACCCATACCGCCCTGGGGTCCTGCGGTGGTGGGACGGAAGAACGTGGACGTCATGGGAGCGTCCGCTGAACGATCCCTACGTTTCTCGGCCATCGGGTCCACCAACATGACCCTCACTCCGTGCATGTGCACGCACGTAGCCAGGCTGCCTGACGTAGCGAGGCTCACCTGGCACGATGGCCGCATGCTCCCGTGCTCTGCGTGCGGCCGACAGTGGGAGACCTACACCGCGTCTGCGTGCTCGCGCTGTCAGTGCCGACATGCGGTCTGCGTCCCTGCGCGCCTGCGGCGCCCACGGGCTGCGCCCTACGTGGTGCGCTGCCCATGCGGCCATAGCTGGCAGTCGACGTCGGCGTCGGGCAGGACCCGCTGTCGTGCGTGCGGTGGGCGCGTGTACGCGCCCGTCGACGTGCGCGGCGGGAGGGTCCCTGCTCGTGGCGTGAGACGTGCGCCGGTGAGGCCCCGGCCCGCACGCGCCGTGCGCCCGCGGGCACAGCTCGCCCCTGTCGAGGCTCCCCGTGGGCCACGTCCGGTCGGGCGCCGGGCCGTGTCCGGCGACCTACTCTCGGCGCTGGCCGGGGTGCTCGGAGCCCGGGTCCCCGACGTCTCACGGCCCGCCCGGGTGCCGGCCGCTACGGCGTGGCGCCCGCGAGCGCCCGAGAGGGTCCGGGCCAACCTCGCCTGCGGCCACGGCGTCGACGTCGTGGGCACGCCCGAGGCCGCCGACTGCCCGTGGTGCCGTGCCCGGGTCCCGGTGGCCGCGCTCGTCGTGGCGGCGCACCCGTCCCAGCGCCCCACCACGCGTTGACGCCACGAGCCGAGCGGTCCGGGACCCCACCCGGGTACCTGGGGCCACGCCCTCGCCCTGCTCGGCTGGTCGGGTCCTGTGACCTGGGCTTCCGCGCCGCAGGTCGGCCCGTGGCGAACCGCTCGCCCCGTGGTGCGCCGCTGTCGGCGCTCTAAGCCCCGGAGGGCCGCTCTGGCACGTAGGGCCACCCTCGGCACCCCGTCGCCTGTACGCCCCGGTCCGGCGGCAAGACAGCGGCCCCGTGGTGGCACCGAGGCTCAAGAGGCGTCAGTTGGTCGCGCTCCTTACCTCGGTTCATGCTCAGACGTTCGATCTGCTCCATGCCCGCGGTGATCGGAAACGCGCCCCTCCTTGTGACGAATCACCTCACCCCCGGAGTCGGTGATCGTCTCGACGTAACGGTCTTCTACGCGGTCGAACGTTCGCATGACGCGGACTGTCATCTGCCGGTCCCGGTTGAACTCGGTCTTGCCGGTCTGATCGTATGCGCTATGGCTCCCCGAGGCCGACCGTGCGTCCGACCTGCTCGTCACGTTGGGAGTCGGCGACGAGACGGTGGCGATTGCCGTGTCCGGAGTGACAATGGCCGAGTTGGCCATGCTTCCGCAGTCGCATACCGTTTTAGCTGGGTCCCACGCTGCTCCGCAGCCATCACACGTGTTCTGACCGGTCACCTTGCGTCACGCTCCCGCCTGCCGAGCCGACCCTGGGTCTCTTTGGTCGCTCCAGTCTACAGATGACTTCCCACCGCTCGCAGGATCGCCCTACAGTCGCCCGGGGAGCACCCGCCCGACTTGCACCGCCGCCCTCGCCCTCTGCGCCGGGCGCCCGGTTGTCGTGTCCTACCGGCAGACACCTGCCCTCACTCGTCCCGCTCGCCGCCGACACCCCGTGGTCGGTCCCTCGTCCGCGGTCGCTCTGTCGGTGCGTTGTGCGGTCCCGGCTCCCGTCTGGACTCGGTGCCCCGCGCCGA
>JAJYXS010000020.1 GCA_021801615.1 Actinomycetes bacterium | reverse complement strand
GCCAACCTCGAGATCGTGGACATCTGGGCAAGTCGCGCGCCGTTGGGACCAGAGGCACGCTGCTCGCTCGACGGAGAAGAGGTCCCGCACATCGGACCGGACCTCGAGCCGGTCGGCAACGTGACGGGCCGGCCAGAGCGATTGGAGGAGAACGAGGGCATCGCGTTCCAGGGTTCGAATGTACTTGGACTTGGCTTCACGTTGACCCATGAGGAAGCCCGCGAGCTCGTCGCCAGGGATCCCCGGTACGCGGAGGTGGTGCAGCCGTATGTCATCGGAAGGGACCTCAACCAGCGGCCCGATTGTTCGGCAAGCCGGGAGATCATCAACTTTCGGGAGTGGCCGCTGGAGCGATGCGCTCAGTACCCTGATGCATTGCGCATTGTGGAAGAACGAGTGCGACCAGAGCGAATGAAGAAAGACCGGAACAAATATCCGCGCATGGTCAATGAGTGGTGGAAGTTCTGGCAAAACCGAGCCGGTCTTGAAGAGGCCATCGCCACACTCGACCACGTACTGGCCATCTCGCTTCACGGCAGCGTTGCACTTCCAGTCCGGCTGAAGACCGGACCCGTATTTTCACATGGCTGTGCGGTGTTCGCACTCGATGACTACTCAAGTCTCGCTCTCCTCTCCTCGAACGTTCACCAAGTGTGGGTCATCCGTTACACGGGCTCGATCGGTATCACTATTCGCTACGCGCCCTCGGACGTGTTCCTCACCTTCCCTCGTCCCCCTTCTACGCCCGAGATGGCGACCCTCGGTGAGCAGCTCGACCACCAGCGCCGCGCGCTGATGCTCTCGCGCAGCTGGGGGCTCACGACGACCTACAACCACGTGCACGACCCGACCGACCGCGACCCCGAGGTGGCGGCGCTTCGTGAGTTGCACGCGGCGATCGACCGAGCGGTCTTCGACGCCTACGGCTGGACCGACCTCGACCCTGCGGTCGGTCACCATCCGACCAAGATCGGCGTCCGCTGGACCCTGAGCCCGACGGTGCGCTTCGAGGTCCTCGACCGCCTCCTCGCAGAGAACCACCGGCGTGCGGCGGCCGAGCGCGCCGAGCTGTCCAGCGCGGACCGGTGATACAGCCCTCACCTAGCCTCGGCGCAATGAGAGAGCGCGGAGAGCGAGTACGGTGACCACTTGCGCGGACGTGCGAGCCGAGCTCGAGGACCTGCTCACCCGAGACCTGCTCGGGCCGTGGGACGGACCGCAAGAAGAGCTCCCCCCGGGCGTCCCTCCTGCCGAGCGATACCTGCTGGGGCGACTCGTCCCTCGCCCAGGCGGAAGGGATCTGCAGGGCGATGTCGATGAGGCCGGAGACCCCGACGTCACCGACCGCGAGGTCATCGAGACCGGCGAGGAGCTCGAGGAGCCCGAGAGCCAGGCGACCATACGGTCCGGGACCATGGCAGCGTCGGCGTTCGGGCTGAGCTTCAGGGTGCCGGGCGACGTCGACGCGGTGTCGGTCACCGCCGAGTGGGGTAGCTACGCCAGGGGGCCGTCGGCCATCCATCGCACGGAGCAGGACCAACCGCGGATCGTGTGGCAACGCCAGCAGATGCGCGGGGTCGTCCAGGTAGCGCTCACCGAGGTCGGCGATCGGACGCTCGTTCCGGTCCCAGGGCGTGAAATGGTGGAGCTGCACGTGACGGTGCGCCGCGACGCCAGCCAACGCATCGTCGATCTGGCCTTGGTGAACGCCCAGCCCGAACCCGGAAAGTACGTGGATGAGGTCCGCCTCTACCAGGTGTCGCTCACGGTCACGGCCGTCGATGGCGAGGCCGCGATCTTCGTCGGCCACAACGACCCCGAGCTCACCCCACCGCCGAGCGTCCGCGACGACGAACGGCTGCACCTCGAGCTCCTCCACCGCGCTCAGCGCTCCTACGCCCACGGGCGCCACTGCGCCGTCGACGCCGATGTGCGACCGGGCGAGGTTCGGGCCTGGCGCCTGCGGACGACCAGCTTCCCTGCGGCCGACGTGTGGCTCACGGTCCCGACTGGCGCGGACGCCATGCCCGGCGTCGTCCTCGACATGGCACGTCTCGGCGACCCCGAGCTCGCCCGCGACGACCTCGTGCGAGTCCTTCGACCCCTCGTCACGGGCTACCGCGCATGGCTCGAGACCCAAGCCGCACGACTCGACACCGACGCCGAGATTCGCAGGTACCAGCCAGCGGGCGAGCAGATGCTCGACGAGGCCCGGCGGATAGCCGACCGCTTGGACCGTGCCATCGATCTGTTGCGCGACGACGCCCTCGCACGCGAAGCGTTCCGCTTCGCCAATCAGGCCATGGCGCGCCAGCGGCTCCGCACCGAGATCGTCCGGCGCCGCCTCGCCCAGCCTGAGCGCAGCGTCGTCGACCTCGAGCGTGAGCTCGACCAGCCCGAGACCCGCCAGTGGCGACCGTTCCAGCTGGCCTTCGTGCTGCTGTGCCTTCCCGGCTTGACCGACCCTTCGCACCCCGACGCCCACCGCGGGTTCGAAGACGGCCAGGCACAGCTGCTCTTCTTCCCGACCGGCGGCGGCAAGACCGAGAGCTACCTGGGACTCGCCGCCTACACCTTTGCGATCCGACGACTCCAGGGCGTGGTCGGCACTGGCACAGATGCCCGGAACGGCACCGACGGGGTGGCGGTCCTCATGCGCTACACGCTGCGCCTGCTCACTGCCCAGCAGTTCCAGAGGGCGGCCTCCCTTCTGTGCGCGTGCGAGTCGTTGCGACGTGAGCGCCTCGACCAGGGCGACACCCGATGGGGTTCGACCCCGTTCCGTGTCGGGCTGTGGGTCGGCTCCAGCGTGACGCCGAACACCTTCGACGAGGCCTTGCGCCAGATCGAAGAGCGCCGCATGCCCGGGGGGACCGGAG
This sequence comes from Actinomycetes bacterium, assembly GCA_021801615.1. Classification (GTDB taxonomy): domain Bacteria; phylum Actinomycetota; class Acidimicrobiia; order Acidimicrobiales; family RAAP-2; genus JAJYVT01. The sequence goes on along the minus strand of JAJYXS010000020.1, from coordinate 399 downwards.
GGGTCCTCCAACTGGTGGCGTGCCCGTGGTGCGGGTCCCGGCTCGACCACGGGGACATCGAGGCGAACCGCACGCGGCGCCGGGTCCTCCTCTACTGCAGCGATCCCGAGGGAGAGTGCCTCTTCACCCGTCGCCGGTCGCCCGGTGAGGGCATCCCCGTGCTCACCGTCGACGAGGAGCTCTACCGCCTGACCCCGGCCCTCGCGATCGCTACGGTCGACAAGCTGGCCCAGCTCCCCTGGAAAGCGGCGACCGCCACGTTGTTCGGCCAGGTGGCCGAACGCTGCCCGCGCCATGGCTGGAAGAGCCCCGACTTCTCCAGCTGGTGCAAGTCCAAGCACCCTGCTGCTCGCTGCTTCCCCGGCGTCGAAGCGGAGCCTGCGCTCGCGCTCCGCCAGC
>JAJYXS010000157.1 GCA_021801615.1 Actinomycetes bacterium | reverse complement strand
CGCCCGGTTGAAGAAGGGCCGCGTGTGGGACCAGGACTTCCAGTGGAACTCGCGGGGGATCTCACCCATCAGCTCAACCGCTGCCGCAAACAGGTTGTCGCGGATCGACTGAACTACGCGCGCCGAGCTGCGACCCTCACTGGTCTCCCAGTCATGGCCGTACGCGTCGCGCTGGAGGTCGACCGTCGACTCGAGCCACCGCCAGTAGCCTCGGTCAGGTCCACACCCGCTCTCTTCGCACGACGCAGGGTCTTCGCCTGCTCCTTGGCCTCGGCCTTCGCCGCCTCCGCCGCCGCCTGCTCGGCTGCCTCGATCTCCGCGATGCGCGCACGCCGTGCCTCTCGTCTCTGCCACAGTTCTCCTTCCGGTCCGTCGAGGGCGTTGAATACGTAGCGGGCCTCATCCTTCGTGAGGAGAGCAAAGGGCGCGCCGTGAATGCGTCCCTCGACGAGGGGCGCGGGGCCATAGCGAGTCACCCCTCCGAGGCCACCGGGATAGTCTGTCCCGGGAACCTTGCCGCCGGGTACGTGGTCCACGTGCATATAGAGATCGGTTGTTCCGCTAGGGAGCACGACGGCCGCTACAAGCTCGTCGAGTTCGCGGGTGCGCCTGGCACTGAGAGCCACGGAGGGATCTCCTTTCTCTACGTCGGTGTCGTTCGTCGACTCCTCGTCGGTATCGTCACTGAGTGGTTCTGACGACGCCTGAGTGCATCTAGAGCTGAGGAGTCGGTGGCGGTGAGGACGGCAAAAACCCTGACGTAGGGCTCACCATCAACCCAGAACTCATCAGGCCCCCACGGCGCCTCCTCGCGCTTGTCATACATTCCCTCCACCGCCGCCCGTATCTCGGACTCCCGGGCGGCGACGGCCTCCTCCTCGATGGCGAGGATGTCGTCAGCCACGTGGTAGTAGTCGCGCTGCACGCCGACTAGGCGGCTCAACAGCTGTCGTCCTGCCTCGGTTCGGGGCTCGGAGCTCGAGGCAGTCACGTAGGCCGCTGATCGGTTCTTGGAGCTGCAGACTTCGTGGCCACTGGGGGGTTTCCTTTCGAGGTCGCTCGTGCGCCATCGGTCCGCCCTTCGGGTGCGCCATTACCAACATACAACAGGGGTGGACGCTTGTCCACCCCTGAAAGTGTAAAGAATAGCCCCTCGAGTACTACTCCGGGGGCGTCGTCTCAGGGAGAAAAGCACGCGCTGTCTGGGCGTAGACCGCCGCCTCAACGATGGCGCGGAGCTGCTCGGCACGGACCTGGATGCCATAGCCCGCGAGCATATCGTCGAGTGCGGCCATCGCGGACTCGAGCTTAGCTGGGCCGTCGGCGTCTTTGTAGACCTGCTCAACGTACTGCACCGCGATGACCGCGAGCTGGCGGGTGAGCGTGAGCTCTCGCTCGTTGAGGAAACCGAGGCCGTACTTGCGGATGATCGTGACGCCGTAGCCGACGGCGGCCGAGACGACTGCGGCGAACGCCGTCAGCACGGCGGTCGAGAACTCAGGCGTGGCGAGGATGCTGCGGATGAGCTCGAAGATATCCAATCTTTCTCCTTTCAGCGGCCGCGGCGGAGGTACTCAGCCAATCGGCGGCGGTACGCGGCGAGCTTGGCGACTTGATCGCGCGCCGGCCTTCTCACCGCGGCGAGTGCCCTGACGTAGCCCCGGAGCGCGGTGATCTTCGAGGCCGGAACGGGCGGCGGCACAGGCACGGACTTCCCGACGAAGCGCTGGAGCGCCGCCTGGTCACCGTTGAACCAGTTGCGGTCCAACGGGCTGCCCTGCCACTGCCAGAACGTCCAGGCGATGCCTCTCAGCGCGTTGCGACCCTCGCGCGCTCCGGGAATGCCATAGTGCGCGACCCAGTTGAAGTCCTGGCCCAGGACAGGAAAGCCGCTGCGGCTGTGGTAGAGGCCGACCTTCCGGCCCTTCGCAGCAGCTTTCACGATCCTGATGAACTCAGCCGCCTGGGCCACGGTCATCGCCTTGCGATGCGGACCGTCGCTCTCCAGATCAAGCACGAGCCAGTCCGCGTCTGCCGCGGCGGCCAGGAACACCCGCGCCTGGAGGGAGACGGGAAGCCACCCCACCCCAAAGTGGTAGGCGCCCACCGGGAGGCCGGCGCGACGGAAGGCGGCCATGTGCGAGCGGTACTTCCGATCGGGCATCGCCGCGTACGTCGCCCGCGCGACGCCGAAGCCCTGCCCCAGGAGCGTCCGCGGCGTGAGCGTGTTGTGTTTCGAGAAGTCGACTCCGGGGATCATCGGGACTCCCTCAGCTCGGGATGAGGCGGATCGCGGTCGAGAGCGCGACGGCGACGACGGCGGCGATGACCGCGTTGCGGCCCGAGTCCCTGTCACGCGTCGACTCGAGGGAGTCCACTCGCCGCGGGAGATCGGCAGCCCGCATGACGTCCACGAAGGACCTGATCTCCTTGACGTCTCTGCGGAGCTCGAGGAGCAGCTCCTTCGCTGACATCCCGGGTGCGGAGTCGCGCTGATCGTCGATCATCTCAGGCCCCATAGTACCACAAGGAGCTCTCTCGGTCCCTAACCGATCTTGACCGCGACGATCCGCGAGGCGTTGTTCCCGGCGCCGTTCTCAGGCGCAGCTGCTTTCATCACGGGAACATTCCCTACTATGTCGGCAGCGCAGCTCAGCTTATACGTCGCTGCAGCGGCAGGACTGACAATCCCGACCAGGGTCATCGTCGCCCTGTCGAAGAACCCGTCATCTGACGTGGTCGCCGTGCCGATGCCGGTGATGGGCATCGTCAGCTCACCGCTCGACTCGACCGTCGTGCCGTCCCACAACTTCCCGGTGATGCGAGTGTTGCCGTTGGCTACCACGCTGATGACTAGCGTGACGCAGCATACCAACAGCCACGTCCCGGCACTGAGGGAGACGGACGGCCCGTCGTAGAAGGTGTTGGCGACGGCTAGGGTTACGTCCACGGCGAGGGCCGCCTTGACCGTCGTCGCGGACAGTCCGTGCTTGTGGTCGCGCCGCGCGGCGAACGCGGCGGCGCCGACTGCCGCGGCGTCGCCGAGGACCTGCGCCGACGGCGCGGTTGCATCGAAGGCCGCGATCGTAGCGTCCGATCGAATGCCTGTTCCCGCCGCTCCGGCAGCTGCCGCCGCGCCGAGAGCGATGGCAGGCACGGCGAAGTTGTCCGGGTGGACGTGATCTTCACGGCTCCCGGCAGCGGCCACGCCGGCCGAGCCGGCGCCGGACTCGACGAGGGGCACGGCAGACCCGAGCGCGACGCTCGCCGGGGTCTGCCAGGTCGGCGCGGTCGCGGGCCCGGTCGAGGTCGGTA
>JAJYXS010000061.1 GCA_021801615.1 Actinomycetes bacterium | reverse complement strand
CCGGGGCGGGCACGAAGCGCAGCGGCAAGTAGTGGAGCTGGGCCAGGAGCTGGGCGAGGCGGGCGAGCGAGCCCGGCGCGACCTGGAACGTGTACGTCGAGGTGGCTGCCGCCGTGATCGCCGCTCCTTGCTCAGGGGCCGTCGCGGCGGCGACGGCGATCGGCCGGCCGAAACGGACCGCCACCGAGGTGCCCGGACCGAAGCCGAACCCGCTCGGAGTGAACACCAGCTGGTTCGGCGCAGGCTGGCTCCAGGTCCCCGGAACCGCAGGCGACAGGGTGGGCCGGGACGTGCCCAGGACCTTGGACACCGGGCCGGCGAAGGTCAAGCTGATGCGAGTGTTCGACTTCGCCGTGGCGCTCCCCGGGGCAGGGTCGGCCAAGGCGACCGGCTCGCCGCTCGCCGGAGGAGAGAACCACCACAACGTCCGCGGCCGGGCCGAGAGCCGCTCCCAGGGGCGGGGCGCCGCCTCCACACGAAGGGAGCCGCCGAGGCCGCCGCGCACCGAGAGGTCGACCAAGTCGGTCGCCTTCGCAAGATGCACGACCTCGGTGCCACCCCCTGCCTGCGCATAGGCGACCGTGCTCACCGGGGCGTCGAAGCGAACGGGGGCCTCGCCGGCGCCCCGCGCGATGACCACCGACGCCGTCGGGATCGCGACGGGGGCGTGGAGGGTCACGGCGGCCGTGACCGTCCCGCCCACCAGCCAGCGCAACCAGCTCGGCGGGCTGACCTCGGCGCGTACCTGGATCGCTTGGCCCTGGGCAACACGGTCCACCGGCACGAACCCCCCGTCGGCCCGGCGCAGGGCGAGCGGCCGCCCGACGCTCGTGGCGCGGACCGGCCCGAGCCGGCTGCCGATGCCGCCGGCGTGCACCGTGAACAGCGCCTCTCCCTGGGACGACACCACGAGGCGGGGCCGACCGAGCACGGCGACGAGAGCCACCACCACTCCGACGAGCACCATCGCTCCCACGGCGGTCACGGCGAGCTTGGTTGCGAGCGACAGGGGCGTGCGCGGCTTGGCGCGTGCGCGATCGTCGCCACCGTCGCCGGCCGATGCGGCCGGGCGTGTCTCAGGGGCCGTCCGACTCATCACACCAAAGGCTAGAGCCTGGAGCCCAGCTCGCGAGGGCAGGTCGCGTCGAAGCTCGACATCCGAGGTCGACGTCGGAGGCCGAATCGGAGGCCGACATCGGGGACACCGAACGGAACGAGCGGAGCGCGAAGACTCGCCAAGTCCCGCCACCTCGGCTCGGCGCGTCGCATCTCCCGTTACCCGCTGGTATCGTATTGTGAAACGCATCACAAGCCACCCTTTCGAAGGGACGTGCTTGAAGGAACGCGTCCAAAGGAGAGATCGTTGTCACGACAATCCGGCGTCCGCCAGGACATCATCAGCTACCTTTCGACGAACGGGCCGATCCAAGACTCGGAAGGAAGAGCCACCAGCGCGCTGAAGCAAGCGCTCGCCTTCGAGGGAACCGACAGCGCGTTCGTCCAGCTCGTATCGGCCATGGCCCGCGCGGGCCAGATCGAGCGGACCGTCAGGGGAAAGCGCACCTACGAGCTCAGGCTCCCGCAATCAGCCGACGGCGACGCAGGCCGGCCTCCGGCTCGACCCGCCGCACCCAAGGCTCCCGCTCCCCTTGCGGCCGCCCCGTCCCAGGCTGTGTCCGTGCAGCAGACCTCTCCGCCCCATGCTGCGATCGTGCAGCAGGCCGCCGCGTCCCAGGCTGCGACCGTGCAGCAGGTGGCTCCCCTCCAGGCTTCCTCTGCCTCAGGTCATGCTGCAGGCGCCGCCCAAGGGATCGACTACGACGAGCTCGCATCGGTCCTGCTGGCGCGCGTGACGCGGATCCTCTCGGACTCCGAGCACGGCGCTGGCTCGAACGGCTGGACCAAGCGAAGGCTGGAGCGGCTCGAGACGAGGAACGCGGTCGCCGAGCGGGAGCTCGCACGCGCCAAAGCAGAGCTCGAAGCCGTCGCGGCCGAGCGTGACGAGCTCAGGTCACGCCTCGAGGCTGCCGAGCGCAACTTGAGCGTGTTGACCGAGCGCTTCCGCTCGAACGTCGTCCAGACCTCTGCCAGGCGGGCAGCTCGTCACCTCGGAGCCGAGGACCGGGCTCTCCTCCACCGGCTCACGGGTCGCCAGTCCCACGAGGAGCAGCGTTCGGAGCATACGGGCTGACCGCCCCGGCAAGGGGATCCTGATCCACCGAGCGGCACGCGGACGGGCTCGGCCTACTGCTCGCCGGGCGGCCCCGCCGAGGGCCCCTGCTCTTGCTTGGGCTGCAGCCGCTGGCGACGACGCAGCTCGACCACCGCGATCGCCATGACCACGAGGACCGCCGCACCGCCTGCAGCCGCGAGGGCTGCGGGCAGCGCCGTCGAAGAGACGGCGGTGACGATGTGCGGCGGTCTGGCAGGTGTCGGCGAGACCGGCGACGGGGCCAGGGGTGTCGGCGCGAGGGGCGCGCGTGTCGCCGGTGTCGGTGTCGGTGTCACGGATGTCGGGGTGGCCGGTGTCGGTTCGGTGGGCGTCGGCGTGGCCCGCGTCGGCGTGGCCGGCGTCGGCGCGACAGGTGTCGGCGTGACCCCGCTGGGGTACGGCGTCGGGACGACGGGCGTCGTTCCCGAGGCCGTCGTCGTCGCCTCCGCCGCTTGGGGGACATAGAGCGCGGCGCCGGCTTGCGGGATGACAGAGGGCGACCCTCCGGCGGTGTGCGAACCCCTCACGTCAGCGCCGCCGGCCACCAGCACCTGGCCGTTGGACAGCTCGTCGATCGCCGCACCCTCGACCCGTCCCGGCATCGAACCGGCGGAACGCCAGGAGCGGCCGTGCGGCTCGAACACCAGCGCCATCGAGGTGGAGTTGCCATCGCTCTCTCCGCCCGCCACCAGCACCTCGCCGTCGGGCAGGGTCGCGACCATCGGCATTGTGAGCGCGGCCGGCATCCCGTCGGTGCGCGCCCAGGTGCCCGTGGCCGGGTCGTAGACGGTGCCGTTCGCGCCACCACCGACCACGAGGACGTCGCCGTCGGGCAGCGTCGTTCCCGCGGCCATCAGCCGGGGCTGGCTCATGCTGGCGGCCGGCGCCCAGGTCCCCGACGACGGGTCGTAACGCTCGGCGGAAGCGACGGCCCCTGTCGCGTCCTGGCCGCCCGCCACGAGGACCTCCCCGTCGGGGAGCGGAGCCAGCGCGCCGAAGGCGTGGGGCGTGGACATCGAGCCGGTCACGGCGAACCTGCCCGTCGTGGGGTCGTAGACCTCTGCGGTGCGCAGCGGCACGTGCCCCGCGCCGACTCCACCGGCGACGAGCACGTCGCCGTCGGGAAGCGCCGCTGCGCTCGCGTACGCCCGGGCTTGCTCGAGGGGGCCGGTCCTGGAGAACCTCCCCGTGCTCGGATGGAACAGCTCAGCGGTGCGCAACGGCGCTCCGCTCGCACCCTCCCCCCCTGCGATCAGCACGTCGCCGTCGGCCAGCAGCGTCGCGCTCGCCCCGACCGTCGCTGTGGCGAGCGATCCGACCGTCGACCAGCGGCCGTCAGCCGGGTCGTACACCTCGGCCGAGGAGAGGGCCTGCCCGCCCGCTCCAGCTCCACCAGCGACGAGGACGTCGCCGTTCCTCAGGGTCGCCGACGCAGGGAACGAGCGCGTGCTCGACATCGTCGCTGCCGCCTGCCAGCTTCCGAGGGGACGCCCGGTCGTGGGGACGGCCGTGATCGGCGCCACCGACGTACCGGACGGCCGTCCCGTGCTCTTCTTCGGCGAGGTCGTCGACGGCAAGCCTCTCGAGGTGCTGCCTCCGGACGCCGACGGCGGGCTCGGGACGAGGATCGCGTTGCCCAGGTCCTGGCGCGGCCCGGAAGCCGGCGGCACCGGAGCCGTCGCCGGTGTGTCGGGCTGGACGAACGACATGAGGACCGCCTGGATCGGTGCCCGGAGGCGGTGCCGGGGCCCACCACCACCGGCCCGGCCGTGGTGGCCGAGTGGGCGTTCGAAGCTCGCCACGCTTGCCGAGACGTGGCCGTTGTAGTCGAAGGTCACCGAGTAGCCGTCTGCTTCGATGGTCACCCCGGAGCCTGTGATCGAGAATCCGGTCTTGGCGAGGGTGGCCGAGAACCCGGAGGTCTGCCAAGCGTAGTCGCAGCCGTAGGGCAGCCCGTTCTTGTAGCAGGTCCTCGTGGCGGACCACACCGAGACTGTGAGGGAGATCGACCCGGAGATGAAGGCGCTCAGCTGGGAGGTCGACAGCTCGATCTGCACTGTGGCGCTCAGCTCGCCGCCGATCTGGAGTGTCGGTCCGATGTCAACGGATCCAGGCCCGAGCTGGGCACCTCCTGTGAACTGGAACTCGAAGTTGCTCGGCGACGCCTTGAGCACCACCTTGATCGGGCCGACCGACAGGCCGTGCAGTGTGATCTTCGAGATTGTGGCTGTGAATGTGATGCTTGGGGGCGACAGCCCGATCGAGGCCAGGATCGACACCTTGACGCTGAACAGTGTCGCCTGGAACCCGAGGCTGATGCCTGCAGGGTAGACGGTCTGCCCGATCGTCGCCCCGGTCGGCGAGATGTAGAGCGACGCGTAGTACACCTTGATCAGTGTTCCCTGGCCGATGAACTGCAGCGGCTTCAGCGCCACTGTGGTCGAGTTCTTCTTCCCGATGCTGAGCTCAAGCAGGAACGGGTCGAGGTTGAAGGCGAAGCCGATCGGAGCGCCCTCCTGGTAGCCGGTCACGTTCGAGATCGACGACGGAAGCGAGGTGATCGTTCCCGAGAGCCCGACGTTCACGAACGGGAACTCGTAGGTGATGCCGCCGGCGAGCGAGGCGCACTGGATCGTGAGCCCAGTAGCGCCGAAGGCTGTGGTCCACGCTGTTGCTGTGCTGCCGCACTGGCCGAGCGACAACGACACGCTGATCCCGGTGTCCGAGATCGTCAGCTCCCCCGTGAGGGAGTGGTGCGAGGCGCCGCCGAGGGACCCCGGAGAGGGCAGCTCGAGTGTGGCGGTGAGCCCGAGGCTGAACGTTGCAGCCGTCGGGCTGAGGCCGAGCTGCAGGAAGCCTGTGTTGAGGAGGAGCTTCGCGCCGCCCGCTGTGAAGAGCTGCAAGCCGCTCCCGAGGCTCACCGAGATCCTGAGCTCGTAGAGGTCGCTTCCGAATGTGGCGGTCGCGGTCGCCTTCAGGTTCGAGCCCGAAGGGATTGTGATGCCGATCTTGGAGAGCGCCTTTGCCACTGTCGCCGGAACGCTGACGGAGAGCGCGAACGTGAGGCCCTGAGCGAGGTCGATCTTCTGGAGCGAGGGGTCTCCGGTTGTGAACCCTGTGACCTTCTCTGAGGCGTAGTACAAGTACGCCGAGCTGCCGTCGCTCCCGAGCCAATGCGAGAGGTTGGCCTCGGCCCCGATCACGAAGGTCCCGCCCGACCGGAACGAAAGCGTGGCTCGAACGACGACGCTCCCGCCGGTCGGCATGGTGACGGTCAATGTCGCTGTCGCCTGCACCCCGATCGAGCCCGACCCATAGCTGAGGGTCACCGTCGGCGCGCCGAGGAGGACGTGGCCTGTGAGGGCGCTGAAGGACAGCGCTTCCAGCGTCGCTTTCACGCTGAAGGTCTTCGCCGTGAGGTCGAAGCAACCTGTCGCTGTGACCGACTTCGTCTGTGTCCCGAGCGTGAGCGCCAGCGAGCCGTTCACCGACAGCCACAGGTCACCGACCTTCGAGACGCTGCAGCCCTCGGGTGGGGCGGCGTTGCCGAGCCCGGCCGAGTCGACCGAGAGCTTCGCCGGACCGGCCGAGAGCGTGACAAGCGGCGACCCGCCGGTCCCCGAGGCGGTGAGCGAGAAGGTAACCGAGCCTGCGGCGTCGGACACCGTCCCGGTGAACGCAGGCGACAGGTTCACGCCTGGGATGGGCGTCCAGCTCTGCCTCGCGGCGGCCTTCACCGTGAGCGACCATGTCGAGACCTTCTGGAGCGAGCCTGTGACCGAGAGCGACCCGAGCGTGTCGACCGACATTGTCGCTGCGATGGAGATGCCCTTCGTGCCGAGGGAGAACGTCACCTGCGACAGCGTGAACGGCACCCCCGGGAACGGGCTGATGGGACCGGGCACCGAGGCTGTGATGTTGGCTGTGATCGCGCCATCTGCATCACGGGAGATCGTCCCTTTGAGTGTGACCACCTGGCCGAAGATCGAAAGCTTGCTGACGGATGCCTTTCCGCTGAAAGTCCCGGCATCCTGACCGGTGCCGATCGTGAGTGTGACCGTCACGTCGGCCGGGCGGGCGCCCGGGTCCGGGATGGCACCCTCGAGCACCAGGCTCAGGGCTGTTGTGCCGTAGGAGAGAACGGCCGATGTGAGCCTGCCTGTGTCGGGGAGGGCGAGGAAGGGAAACTTTGTCCCCGCGGCGAGGGTGATCGAGAACTTGGGCTTCGCCCCGGGCGTCCAGGAGGCGTCGAAGGCAAGGGATGCACCCGACCCGAGGTTCGAGTCCACCTCGTGGAGGATCGCGGCGACGCTCGTTGTGGGGTGGTAGACGGCAAAGGCGCTGAAGCCCTTCACCAGGTCGACCTCTCCTCTGGCCCCCACTGTCGGTGTGGACGTTGTGTAGCCGGCCACCGCCCCGGTCGCGTACGCGAAGACCCCCGAGAGCGGAACCCCCAGACGCTTGAATGTGGCCTTCCCCGAGACGGCGAGCACACCCGCCTTGTCCTGGAAGCTGACCTCGACCGAGGTGCCAACGGCCGAGATTGTGGCGGTCGCCGTCCCTGCCACGTTCAGGGCCGCGGCGTTGCCTGTGACCGAGAGCGAGTCCAGCGTGAGGGTGAGCCCGCTCACCGGGGAGACGGAGAGGGGGCCTGCTGTGGCGTCGTAGGAGAGGTCGATCTTCGCGGTCTTCAAGTCGATGGATCCCTCGAACCCCGCGGTGATGCCCGAGCTTGTCCCCGAGCTCCCGAAGCTGACCGCTCCCTGGGTGAAGAGGGTCGGGTCCGTCGGCGACTTCGCTGTGAGGCCTGCGCCGCACTTCGGAGCCACCCCGAAGGCGAACGCGACGCAGGAGATCGTGACCGCGACCCCCCCTCCGGGGCTCCACGCTGCCAGCTCCGAACCGGCGCTGTGCCCCGACGGGGGTTTGCCGGCCTCGATATCGTAGGTGACGACGGCCGAGGAGCCCGCCGTTGTGATGGTCACTGTCCCCGTCACTGTCAGGTTGAACGTGAGACCGCTGACCGGCTGCCAGGCCTTGACCGAGCCAGAAGTCACCTCGAGCGTCCACTTGCCGGCGTCGTAGTTGCCGGTGAGCGCCAGGGTGAACTGCTGCCCTGTGGCCGCGCCGAGCGTCGCGGTGCCCTTGATCGTGAGGCCCGTTGTGGTCGACAGTGTGAGGGAGATCCCGCTCAGGACGATCCCGGGCACCGGCGAGTACGAGGCGGTCGCGGGGAGCACTGTGAGCTCGACAGAGCCCTTGATCCCCCCTGTCCTCCCGGTCGTGAGCGAGAAGCTGCCGTGCAGCGGGGTTCCGAGGAACGGAAGGTTCAGGAGTGTGACCGACCCGGTCGCTGTGAACGTTGTGCCGAACTTGCCGACCTTGATCGTCAGGGTCACGTACGGGGAGGCGACCGGCGGAACCGAGGGCGCGACGTGGACGGTGAGACCTGCCGGAGAGGATGTGAAGCCGAGCGTGAGCTCGTACTTGGCCGATGTCGCAACGGCCGCGTACGGGACGGTCGCTCCGGAGAGCGTGAGGCTTCCGCTCGGGGCGCTGAGTGTGCCGAGCGCGGTCGAGCCCTTGTCTGTGAGGTCGGTCAGATCGAAGCAGAGCCGCTCGGTGCTCGAGAGCTTGGCCGAGCCGATCGACCAGCCTGTCGGGAGCGCGACCGTGCCACCCGCGAGGCAGACCTCCGGCTGTCCGCTGCCCTCGGCGGGCACGATGTACCCGCTCACCGCGGTGCCAGCGACGGTCTTCGCGAACAGGTCGAGCGTTGCCCGGCTGAACGTGATGGCCCCTGTCGCGACGCATGTGCCGCTGACCGAGCCGAGCTTCAGCTTGATCGAGCCATCGTTTCCTGCGCCCTCGACAAAGAGCGCGAGTGTCTTCTCGGAGGTGGCGGCGGTCCACGCCTTTGTGAACAACGGTGTCGTGCACTTCGCTCCGGGTGTGACCTTCAGGATGGCCGGCGATGTGAGCGCTTGGAAGTCCCCGTTTGACGGCAGGTATGAGGCGGTGTACGTCACCTGTGTGCTGGACGTCGGGCGCGGGAGCGAGCAGCCCGCGACCGCAGAGGGTCCCGAGGCAGGTGCGAGCGTGCCCGTGCAGCTGAGCACGCCTTCTGTCACCTTGACCGTGCCGGTCGGGGCGAGGATCGCACCGGCCGCGGCGTTGCTCACGGTCACCGTGACGAGATCTGTGGTGCCGCTTGTCGGGACGACCGAGATGGAGGCGGAGGTGGGCGCTGGATCGACCTTCACCGTCGAGACACCCGAGCTCTTCGAGTATGTCCCACCGGCGTAGGAGTACTCCGCCGAGACGGTCACCGGTGTCGTCCCGGCAGGGAGCACCGAAGGAGAGACTGTGCAGGTGGCCCTGCCTGTCTTGTCGACCGGTTGGGCGCCGCAGGAAGGCACCGATTGCCCGTCTGCGAAGAAGGCCACGGTGCCCGCGGGCACCTTTGCACCTGTCGCGGCCAGGGTCACCGACGCTGTCGCCTGCGCAGGAACGCCGTAGATCGTCGAGCTGGCGACCGTGACGACCGTCGTCGTCTCCTTGCCGCTCACCTTCACGTACCAGGGCGCGGACCTCGATGCCGCGGTGAGGGTTCCGGGTTTCGGCGAGTACGTCGCGACGACTGTGTCCTCGTTGTCCGGGACCGGGGTGAACGTGCATGTGACCGTGCCCGCGGCACCTACTGGCTTTCCGAGTGTCGCGCCGCAGGTCGCGATCGGCTGACCGTTCTGCTTGAAGGTGACAGTGCCTGTGACGGGCTGGTCGCCCGCGGCGGTGCGGACGGTCGCGGTGACCGTCACGGCCTCGCCGCCGGCCAGTGTGAAGGGGTTGGTCTCGGGGGCTGCCGGCGTCAGCGTGGTCGTCGTCGGGTCGGGGCCCGTCCTGGCCTCGATGGCGCTCGATGGGCTGGGTTTCCAGTCGGTGCAATTGCCGCCGGCTCCTGTCGGGCAATAGACGGCCGAGAAGCCCAGTGTCGCTGTCGACAACGTTGGCAGTGTCATTGAGCACGTCGCGACGCCGTTCTCGACCTCGAGGCCCGCACATCCGCTCACCCCCGTGCCCGAGAAGGTCACCGTCCCGTCGATCGGCGTCGCCGGGTATGTGGCGTCGGTCACCGTCGCAACGAGCGTCACGCGCGCCCCGACGGGAAGACCTGTCGTGGTCGCCGGTGTGACGGCGAGCTTCGTCACCGCCGTCGCCGGCGCGACTGTGAACGCGACTGTGGGTTTCTCCGCGGTGGTCTGCGCATCGCCCGGATATGTCCCGACGACCACCTCGTGCTCGATGTCTCCTGTCCCTCCGGGGACGAAGGTGCACTTGCCGCCGGCCGCGCTCACGGGGTTGGTCTGTGTCGGCCCGGTGCAATCGAGCGGCTTTGTTGCGGCCTTCAGGGTGACGCCGGGCGGGTTCGTATCGCTCGTCGGGATGTTCGACACCGTGACCGTCACGGTGATCGGTTCACCGAAGATCGGTGTCTTCGCGGTGGGTGCCGGCGCCAGCGCGAGTGTGATCGAGGGTTTCGCCTTGTTCACCTGATAGGACGTCTTCGGTGTGGACGTCACCGCCGCGTTGTCGCCGGCGCCAGCGTACCGTGCATAGAATTTGTATGTCGTGCCCGGGACGGGGTCTGTGAACAGGCAGTTCGCTGTCGCCTTTCCTCCCGCCGCAGCTGCTGTCGAGATCTGCGACGGGTTCTTGCAGATGATCGGCTGGCCTGTCCCGTAGAAGAATGTGACCGCGCCTGTGCCTGTGCTCCGTGCGCCGAGCGAGGTCGGCGCGTAACTGTGCACGCTGTGCGCCGCTGTGAACCCTGGTGTGCCTGTGTAGCCGGGCTCTGTCGAGAAGTACCCAGCCGGATAGACGGTCACCGAGAGTGTCAGCGCCTTCGTCCTCGCTGTCGTCGACGGCGTGACCCTGACGGTGCTGATGGTCGTCTTGTCCTTCGCGAGGACGCCCGTGATGGTCGCCGAGCCACTGCTCTTCGCGTAGGTCGTGTCACCGACGTACGTCGCGGAGAACGCGCGCAGCGTGACGCTCTCTGACCCTGTCAGCCGGTAATCCGAGCACGTCGCGACGCCCGCGGAGTCGACCGGCACGCTTGTGCAGGTCCGAGAGGATGTGGCCTTTGTCGTGATCGGCGTGGATGTCGCGCTGAAATCGACCACGCCTGTCGTCACTGCCTTGCCTGCCGCCGTCACGGTCGCCTCGAGCGTGACCCTCTCGCCGTACTGCGGGGGGGTGGTCGGCGTGGTGACGGCAAGCGACGTGGTGGAGGGAATGCGTGTCCACTGGAGCTGCACGTAGGCGTATGCCGTGGACTTGCTATTGCCTGTCGTCGTGCACGACCCTGCGTCGCTGTTGCATGTGTAGACGACGTTCGAGGCCCATGTGGGGTGGAAGCCGCTCGAGCCGCCTCCCCCGCCGCCGCCGCCAGCCCCGGTTCCGTAGCCGGTGCCGAACCCGCCACCGCCCCCGCCGCCGCCGTACCATCCGGCGCCACCCCCGCCGCCGCCTCCGCCGGTGTCGTTCGTGCCGTTGCCGCCGCCCCCTGAACCGCCGGTGTTCCCTTTTCCCGATGCCCCGCTTGTCCCTGTGCCGTAGCAGCTGCCCCCGCCGCCGCCCTGCCCGCCGCCTCCAGGAGAGGTCTGCGACCCCCCGCCGCCCCCACCGGCCCCGTGCTTGCTGCCGATGCAGATGTTGTGTGTCCCTCCGCCTGAACCGTTCGAGCCGGTCTTGCCGCCGCTGCCCCCGGAGACCGGGTTTGTTGTGTTGTTCGACCCCCACCCGCCCGAGCCGCCCCCGGCACCCGCGACGACGACCAAGGCACCTCGTGCCGTCGCGATCCCCGTCCAACCGCCGCCGCCGGCGCCACCTTGCCATCCGCTCGCGCCGCCGCCCCCGCCCGGTGACCCGGCGCGCGCCCCGGGCTTCGTGTGCAGGGGCGGGGACGACCCGTTCGCGCCCGCGGTGACGACCAGGGTCCTAGTCCCTGTGGATGTCCTTGCGATGGATGTCATGTCGAGTGTCCCGGTCACCATGGCGCCGTCGCCGCCGGCGGCGCCACCGACGTTGCCTCCGATCGCCCCGTTCACCTGGAAATGCACGTGCGCGATCCCTGCCGGGATCGTGACGCTGCCCGTCTTTGTCGAAGTCGTTGTCCCAGAGGTTGTCAAGTGGCATGTCTCGCGGTTACCGGCGCTTGTCGACGGTGTCGCCGCGCACCACTGTGTCTGTGACAGGGCCTGCGGCGACGCCGACACCTGCGAGGTCGAGGACTGGGTGGTGGACGCCGACCCTGTCGACGCCGACCCTGTCGACGTCGGCCCTGTCGGTGCCGGCCCTGTCGACGTCGGCGTGGTCGAGACCTCCAGCGCTGCCGACCCGGAGGGCACGCCGCCACGGGGTGCGATGCCCTCGGGTCGCCGATCCGACAGCACTGCCGGCACGACGAGGAAGCCGACAACCGCCGCGCACAAGGCGCTCACCCCGACCCCCGGAAGGGTGCGCACGACCGCGCGCGACGCGACGCGCCATACGACATGCAAAATTCGCACGTCCCCTCCCCCTTCCGGCGAGAGCACGAACTCTCGCCTGCGGCGGCGCATAGATCCCGGTGACATGCTACTTGGCGCCAGCGCACATTTCAAGGAGCTCGAAAGGAAAGGGGGCGCGTCGAGCGTCGGGTCGTCGCTCGCTCACGCACTCTGAGGGAACCCGAGAGTCGCCGAGGACCTGTGTCAACGGCTCAAGTCCGTCCGCATGGCGGTCACCGACGCTGTGCTCACAGCGAGCGGCCCGCCGAGGATCGTCATGGACGTGATGTCCTTGCTTGGCGCCCCGTCGATCCCTGTGTGACCTGTGACCTCCAAGAACGTCGAAAGCGACTTCCCGACCACCGTCGCCGTCTCGGTGAGGAGGAGCGGCCGCGCAGAACCGGAGGCACCTGTTGTGGCGTCGCGCGCGTTCTCCAGCACGGCGCCGGCAACGCCGTCAGTGAAGCCGTTTCCCCGGGCGACCAAGATCTTGTGACCCGTTGTCCACCCGAGACCGTCTGTCGCCCCCGCCGTCTCGAACCTCGCGAGCTCGCGAGCCGTGTCGGCGTAGTCCCTTCCGGCGACCCGGAGCACCGAAACGCCGGTCTTGGCCACCAAGGTGGTCTCCACGGCGTTGGACACCGCAAGCGGGCCACCTATCAAGATCACCTGCTCGATGCCGAGCTTCTCCACGGCAGCGACGGCTGTCGTGGACAGCGTCGTCGCAGGCGTGAGGAGCAACGGCAGCTTTGTCCGGTAGGAGAGCACGCTCGCGCTCTGGGCGTCCTGGAATTCCTCGCCACTTGCGAGGATGGCCGTTGGCACCGCACCCTCCGGGGCTGCAGAGCCGGTTCCTGCCGTGTCGTTGTACCTCCCCGTGCCGCCTGTGCCATCGACCCCGCCATAGGCGCCCGGGAAGGACTTCCGAGCCGCAGTCCTCACGAACTCCGCGACCGCCTCTGCCGTTCCGTACTGCGTCGCCCCTGTGATCCGGTAGACGGTGATCTTCCCCGACGGGCTCGACCCTCCGCACCCGTAGGCCGGCAACCGGGCGAGCGCGCTCACGACGGCTGTCGTGATCGCAAGGGGGCCCCCCACGACGTAGACCGCCTTGATCCCCTCTTGCTTGAGCACGCCAGCCGTCACCGATGAGAGGCTCCCCGTCGGCGTGAGGAGCGTCCCGGTTGTGAGATCCTCCGCGAGGAACTGGCTCGAGAGTGCGTCCTGGTACGTCTTTGTCGTGGCCAACACCGCGTCCCTACTCGGAGGGCACGAGCGCTTCGAGTACGGGAAGGTCCGGATGAACTCGGCCGCAGCGGTCGCGTCCGCTGTTGCGCCGTAGACCCGAGTGACGCTCGCCGTGGCTGCTGTGCCGACGGCGAACACCGTCCCGGTCAACTCGGCGATGGTGGGCGTCGACGACGAGCTCAGCGCGGCGGAGATGCACGGGGGTGTCCCGGTCGGCGTCGACGCGGGCGAC
The DNA here is from genome assembly GCA_021801615.1 of Actinomycetes bacterium. Lineage (GTDB taxonomy): Bacteria > Actinomycetota > Acidimicrobiia > Acidimicrobiales > RAAP-2 > JAJYVT01. The sequence goes on along the minus strand of JAJYXS010000061.1, from coordinate 7,078 downwards.
ACCGCTTGCCACGCGCTCGCAGCGGGGTCCCACCAGTAGAGCTTCGTGCCGCCGTTCAGGCTGCAGTCCTTCAGCGCGACCGTGCTGAAGGAGCTTCCAGAGGAGACCTGCACGTCGAAGTACCTGCCGGTCGCGGCGAAGCTCGGTGCGAGCTCCGGGTTCGAGGAGTACTGCAGGACCGTCAGCGATCCCGGACCGGGGAAAGCTGTCACGTTCACGGCGTCATTGGCGGCACTGCACGTGCCATGCGTGACCGAACACGTGAGTGCAGCGCTCGCCGCGGCCGCTGTCGTGGACGCTGTCGCCGACGTCGATGCCGAAGCTGTTGATGCCGCTACCGAGGGCGCAGCCACGACCTCGAGGGTGAGCGCGGCCGTCCCTGTCCCTGCCTCGTAGTCACTGCTGTCCGACCAGTGCACCAAGACGTCGTACGGGGTCCTCGACGGAGCGAGGGTCACCGTGTAGGAGCATGCCGTCTTCGACGCCGACAGCATGAAGGTGCACAGTTGCGTGCTGGACGTGTAGCTCGCCCCGATCCAGAAGGCGACGGTACCGCCCCCCACGGAGGGAATCCCTGTCTCCGACAGGTCAATGGACGAGCCGTAGGACTTGGTCGCTGACGTCGTCCCTGTGATCCTCCCGCTGAACGCCGGAGCCGGCGCCTTGGTGACCGTGAGGGCGACGGTTGCCATCGTTGTGCCCGGGTCGTAGTCGCTGTCGCCCGCCCAGTGGACCGACACCTCGTAGGGAGTGGTCGCGGGGGTAAGGACCACCTTGGAAGAGCACATGGTCGTCGAGCCCGACAGCGTGAACGCGCACAGATGCGTGCTCGACGTGTACGCGGTCCCGACCCAGAAGGTGACCGTCCCAGAGCCCGTGGCTGGAAGACCTGCCTCCGACAGCGTGATCGACGAGCCGTAAGCCTCCGTCGCGGACGTCGAGCCTGTGACCTTGGCGGCGAACGCCGGAGCTGGCGCCTTCGTGACGGTGAGCGGGACGTATTGCGGGAAGGATGTCGCAGGTGTGTAGGCGGCGGCTCCGGCCCAGTGGACCGAGACGTCGTAGGGGGTCGAGGACGGCGTAAGGGTCACGGTGTAGGAGCACGAGGTCGTCGTCACCGACAGTGTGAACGTGCACAGGTGCGTGCTCGAACTGTCGTATGTGGTGCTTGTGGTGCCAGCCCAGAAGGTGACCTTTCCTCCGGCTGTCGCCGGGAGGCCTGTCTCCGAGAGCGTGACCGTCGAGCCGTAGGGCTCCGAGGCCGGCGAGGACGATGCCGAGATCCTGGCGACCAGGGTCGGAGTGGCCTTCACGACGGTGAGGGCGACGTGCTGGGGGGACGATGTCGTGAGCGGGTACGTGCCACTACCCGCCCATCGGACCGAGACGTCGTAGGGTGTCGGCGAAGGAGCGAGGCTCACCTTGTAGGAGCACGACGTCGTAGACGTCGACAGTGTGAATGTGCACAGATGGGTGCTCGTTGTGTACGTGGACCCGGCCCAGAAGGTGACCTTGCCACCTGCTGTTGGAGGCAGACCTGTCTCCGAGAGTGTCAGCGTCGAGCCGTAGACCCTCGACATCGGCGACGTCGACCCTGTGACCCTGGCGGACAGGATCGGAGCCGTCGCCTTGACCACGGTGAGCGTCACGGCACTCCCTGTCCCTGCGTCGTACTCGGCGCCGCCGGACCAGTGGGCATCCACGCGATACGAGCTTGTCGAGGGCCGGAGCCCGATCTTGTAGTCGCACGAGCTGCTCGAGGCCGACAGCGAGAATGTGCACAGATTGCTCGATGTGCCCGATCCGTAGGTCGTGCCGGTCCAGAAGGTGACCGTCCCTCCCTCGTCGACCGGAAGCCCTGCCTCCGACATGACGACCGTCGAGCCGTACGGCTTCGAGATTGAAGATGTCGACGCTGTGATCTTGTCGGTGAACGTCGGAGCCGGCGCCTTCGTGACGGTGAGGGCGACGGTCGTCTCCGCTGTCCCTGTGTCGTAATCACTGCTCCCCGCCCAGTGGGCGTGCACCTCATAGGCGGTCGTCGACGGCATGAGGGACACCGTGTAGGAGCACGAGGTCGTGGAGGTCGAAAGCGTGAAACTGCACAGGTGCGTGGCCGACGTGTAGGTTGTGCCGGTCCAGAAGGTGACGGCACCGCCTGTCGATCCGGGGAGTCCCCTCTCCGACAGGGTGATCGACGAGCCGTACGCCTCCGAGGCCGCGGACGTCGATCCTGCGAGCTGTACTGTGAAGTTCGGAGCCAGCGCCTTCGTGACGGCCAGCGCGACTCCTCCCGATGTCCCTGTGGTGTAGTCGGCACTCGTGCCCGACCAGTGGGCGACCACGCCGTAATCCCCTGGCGCCAGAGCGACGGTGTAGGAGCACGAGGTCGCCGTGGCCGACAGCGCGAATGTGCACAGGTGAGTACCCGATGCGTACGTCGTGCCGACCCAGAAGGTGACCGTACCTCCTGTCGCAGCGGGGACCCCAGTCTCCGACAGCGTGACCGAGGAGCCGTACGCCGTCGACTTCGCTGTCGAGCCTGTGATCATCGCGACGAGGGGCGCCGACTCCTTGTCGACGGTGAGTGGCACGGAATTCGACGACGAGATCGGCGCGTACGTGCTGCTACCCGACCAGTGGGCGCGGACCTTGTACGCGGTTGTCGACGGATCCAGCGCGACGATGTACGTGCACGAAGTCGTCGAGGCCGACAGAGAGAATGTGCACAGATGCATGCTCGATGCGCTCGCTGTGAACGTTGTTGTACCGACCCAGAACGTGACCTTGCCGCCTGTCGATCCCGGAAGGCCTGTCTCCGACAAGACGACCGTCGAGCCGTACGGCATCGTCGCTGCTGTCGTAGAGGCGGCGATCTCAGCCTTGAACGTCCCCGAGTAGGTGGCCGCCGAAGCGACCGACGACACCCCGAGCACGGCGCCCCAGGCGACGAGCACCAAGCCCAGCGCGCTCCTCACGGCACGCCGGAGCCTCCTATGAGCGATCATCCGGTCTCCCTCAGGCAGGTGCTCGCGCACTACGAGGCGTATCGAGGACTCGCTCGCACCAATTGCACAAGTCGCGCATCTGGCCACGGTGCAGCACAAGCCAGCGTTGCTCGCACTTGCCGGCCACGGTGGAACCCGCTCGCCGCATGAGCCTCGAGGCGCCGAATCCCCCCATCCCCTTTTCCCCTTTCCCGGAGCTCGAACGCTCCAGTGACGAGCACTCGGCTAACGGTGCAGTCCCCCGTCCCCGTCGCCGACCCCGTCCCCGACCCCGTCGGTATCGACAACCGAAGAGTACATCGCGATCGTGGGCGTTTCAATCACGCGATCAAGATCAGGCTCCTCTCCTCGCGACCCCGTGCCGTACGATGCGCGTGCGCTGGGCCTCCCCGACGCCTTCATGACCCGGCACTTGATCGTCGATCTTCGGCCCAGGCGCGCGTCGCGCTCGTCACCTGCGGTACGGACACGCACCTCCAGCTCCGCTGCTCCGCCTGCAGCCAGGTGCGCATTCATCTCTTCGGCATCGGACCGAACCCTGGGCGCGACCGACCCAACCGACCCGAGGGGCCACGAGTGCGCGGCCGACACCACCCGACACGCGACCGGACGCGGCCCACGCCAGCCGCAACCGGCGCGGGTAAACGATCGCAGACCTCGAATCGACGAGCCAAGCAACCTCGCGCCGATCCCGGCGGTGTCGATCGATGAGCTCGGAGGTCACCACACCGGCGCGAAGGCCCTCGACGTTCTCTGCTCACGCCACACGGCAGCGGATCAACGTGGGCACACCACCCCGAGGTCCCGAGCGCCTAGCCGCGCTCTTTCACGGAATTCACGCCGCTGAGGTGTCGAAAGAGTCGGGTAGGGAGCTGGCGAGGTGGCGGTGATCCTGCTGGGCCGGGGTGCGTGGGACCCACGGGCATCCCGCAGGCCGCCGGTCTCCACAGCCGGGCCGCTCCTTTTCCAGCTCCCCCCCTTTATGTGGCTTCGGGGTCTCCATTTAACCGGAGTACGATTATCGGGTGGTTCTGCCTCGCGGTGGCGAGCACTACCCGCGGTCGGAGGGCGAGTTCCGTTCCTGGTTCGGCGCTGACGCTGCGTGCTTGGACTACCTGGCGTGGCTTCGGTGGCCATCGGGGTTCGTCTGCGATGCCTGTGGGCATGCGGGCGGCTGGCCGCTGAGTGACGGGCGGATCGAGTGCGCCGGATGCAGCCACCGCACGTCGGTGACCGCAGGGACGATCTTCGATCGCACCCGGACTCCTCTCACGGTGTGGTTCACGGTCGCCTGGCTGTTCGCGACCGCAAAGGACGGGGTGTCGGCGCAGAGCCTGCAACGGACCCTTGAGCTGGGCTCCTACCAGACGGCCTGGGTGATGCTCCATCGCTTGCGGTCGGTGCTCGTGCGCCCGGGTCGCGAACGCCTGTCGGGCCGGGTGGAGGTGGACGAGACGTTCTTCGGCGGAACGGAGCCGGGTCTCCGAGGCGGCCGCCAGCGCGGCAAGAAGACGCTGGTCGTCGTGGCCGTCGAGGTACACGAACCGAAGGGGTTCGGGCGCTGTCGGATGCGGATCATCCCAGACGCGTCGGCTGAATCGCTACACCGGTTCGTGCGCGAACACATCGAGCCGGGCGCGACGGTGATCGCCGATGGCTGGCAAGGCTACGCAGGCATCGAGAGCTTCGGCTACACCCGGGAGCGCCGTAGCCAACGCGCTGTCCGCCTGGCGGGTGACGACCCCCACGGGCTGCTGCCCGGCGTGCACCGGATCGCGTCGTTGGCGAAGCGCTGGCTGCTCAGCACCCACCAGGGCTCGGTAGACGACGCACATCTCCAGGCGTATCTCGACGTTCTTTTGAGGTGGCCTGGAGCATCCTTCACGTCCGTGGGAGTCCCGGATTGGCAGTGGTGGACAGGTTCTCTTGAGGTGCGTGTCACACCCGCCACGTACGTTCGTCTCCATGGAGTTCTGGGCACAACGCACCGTGTCCCCTCTCGACGGGCGCGAGGGCTGGACCGTTGTCGACGACACCTACGCCGAGCATCGACAGGTCGGCGAGTACCTCCAGGTGCTGATCGATGGCGAGGGACGATCAGTCGGAACGGCCCGCACCTACGCGGGACGCCTCGCGCTCTACCTCACGTGGGCTGCGACGGGAGGAGTCGACCCCTGCTCGCCGACCATCACGCAGCTCAGCTCCCTCGCCCGCTGGCTCGAGCGCACGCCGTCGCGCAAGCACCGGCGGGGCCAGAGCCGGCGGCGGGCGGCTGATCCCAAGCTCCTCAGCCTCGAGCCGTCGCGCTCAGCCGCGACCGTCGATGGCATCTTGGCGGCGGTGGTCGAGTTCGTCCGCTTCGCTTCTTCGCGGGGCTGGTGTGAACCGAGGGTCGCCGAGGGCCTGAGCACTCCCGTCGAGTTGCACTTTCCCCCGGCGCGTCTCGACCGGGGGGAGCGAGAAGGCCGCCCGGTGGTGAGCCGCCGTCGCGTGCGACGCCGTCGGGTCGACCGCCCGCCGATGACGCTCACGAGGGCGCAGGTCGCGCTGCTTGTCGACGCGTGCACGAACCGGCGCGACCGGTTCATCGTGCAAGCGCTCTACGCAACCGGGCTCCGGCTCTCCGAGCTGTGCGGCATGCGGTTGTCGGACCTCCATCTCCTACCGTCCTCGTCACACCTTGGATGTGACGTGGCAGGCCCACACCTGCACGTCGTGCGCCGAGAGGACAACGAGAACGGTGCGCTGGCGAAGTCCATCTACCCGCGAGTCGTCCCGGTCGCGCGAGAGCTCGTCTTGTTCCACGACGCCTACCGGGCCGAGCGCGACGCTGTGCCGGCGGCTGCCGAGAGCGACTTCCTGCTCGTCAACTGCTACCGGCCTCCGTTCGGGCGAGCTCTTCGTCCAGATGTCGTCGAGCAGCTCTTCGTGCGGCTGTCGGCAAGAGTCGAATTCCGCGCCCGACCTCACATGTTGAGGCACTCGTTTGCCTCCGAGGTGGCACAGGCGACCAAGGACCCCGCGCTCGTAAAGGAGTTGCTCGGGCACGCCTCGGTCGTCTCGAGCGACGTCTACTTGCACGCCCGATGGGACGACATGTGGGCGGCGGTCGACGCTCTTGCGAGGAGGGCCGGGGGATGAGGCCGGCAACGGCACTGCGGACGAACGCGCCGGACGGGTTGTCGGGCGGCGACCGGCGCGTGGCCCAGATGGCCTCGCTCATCGACTACAAGCTGTTGGCAGACGACTTCGATGCCGAGCGACTGCTCGTCGTCCCGCATCCTGGCGGTCCGCTTGCTCGGGTGGAGGCATGCGAGGTGGCGGGCTGCTCGCATCTTCGCCACGGGGCGAGCCCGCTGTGCAGCTTCCACCGCTACCAGTTCTCTGCCGCAGGCAACGTCGACCTCGACACCTGGCTCGTGAGCGGCGCGCCAGGAAGCCAGAAGCGCCGGTGGTTCGCCGAGGAGCGATGCGTCGTTCACTCCGGAGATGAGCGCTGCGAGCGAGTGGCCGTCGGCACCGAGGATCTCTGCCGCGCCCACGACACCGCCTGGCGTGGACGACGAGCCGCAGGGGCGAGCTTCGTCGAGTTCCTTGCTGGAGCTCGCCCGCTTCCCGGCTACGGGCCGTGTGTCGCGGCCTCGTGCCACCTCGAGGCCAACCGTCACCAGCCCCAGCTGTGCGAGGCGCATCACCGGATGTGGCGCGCCGAGGGCCGCCCCGGCGCCCAGGCCTTCTTGTCGTGGGCCGCCCGGGTCCGCCAGCCGGCCAACGGAGGGGTGCTGAGCCTGCGCGGACTGCCCGAGCTGGTGCGCTTGGAGGTGCTCTATGCGATCTGCTGTCGGGTCCGTGACCAGATCCGCACCGCGACGAACGTCCACCCCTACCTCGACCACCTGCGAGCTGCCGGGGTTTCTTCGGTGCTCGACTTCGACCTCCGCTACCTCGATGTCGACGGCGACCAGAACCACGTCCGCTTTGCCCGCTACTGCGTCGACCGGGTCCATCTCGCCTACGCCGTCAACGAGAGCTCGCTCGGCGAGGACGTCTGGGACCTCCGCCTGTTCGGG
>JAJYXS010000070.1 GCA_021801615.1 Actinomycetes bacterium | reverse complement strand
GGGACGTGGTGCGCGGGTCGCGGGAGGCAGCGCACGCCCGGGGGCAGCGTGTAATGCTGGCCCTCGAATGGAGCGGGCGCGCCCGTCCAGCAGGCCCTCAGGAGCTCCATCCACTCCACGAACCGGCTCCCACGAGAGGCGAAGGGCACGTTCAACGCCTCGAACTCCTCGGCGAGCCACCCCGCCCCCACGCCGAGCACCAGCCGCCCGCCGCTCATGACGTCGATAGAGGCCGCCTGCTTGGCGAGGACGACAGGGTGGCGTTGGGGCAGGACGAGCACCGCCGTGCCGATGACCGCGCGGCGGGTGGCAGTCGCGATCGCGGCGAGCGCGACCATGGCATCCACGTAGGGCGTGTCCGAGGGCCACGTGACCTTCCCGTCGGCGGCGAAGGGGTAGCGCGACTCGATCCGCTCGGTCATGACGACGTGGTCACTCACCCACAGCGACTCGAACCCCGCGTCCTCGAGCTCCGCGGCCATGGCAGCGATCCCGCGCTCTGCGGGGAGCGGACCGCTGTTCGGCACCTTCGCCCCGATCCTCATCATCCGCCTCCTCGAGCGCTCGGCGCAGCGTGCTCCTCCACCTGGTCGGCGACCTCGGCACCGGTGATGCGCGAGAGGAACTGGCGCGTGCGCGGGTGGCTCGGGTGGACGAGGACCTGGTCGGGACTGCCCGACTCCACGATGACTCCCCCGTCCATGAAGACCACCCTGTCGCTGACCTCGCGAGCGAACCCCATCTCGTGGGTGACGACGACCATCGTCATCCCGTCGGTCGCGAGCCCCCGCATGACGTCGAGCACCTCGCCGACGATCTCGGGATCGAGCGCAGACGTCGGCTCGTCGAAGAGCATCAGCTTGGGGCGCATGGCGAGGGCACGGGCGATGGCGACGCGCTGCTGCTGGCCACCTGAGAGCTGGACCGGAAAGGCGTCTGCCTTGTCGGCGAGCCCGACCCGGACGAGCAGCTCACGCGCGCGTCGCTCGACCTCCGCCTTCGGCTCCATCTTGACCCTGATCGGTGCCTCCATGACGTTGCCCAGGGCGGTCATGTGGGGGAAGAGGTTGAAGCTCTGGAACACCATCCCGATCTGCTGGCGCTGAGCGGCCAGCTCGTTGGCGGAGAGCTCGACGAGCCTTCCTCTCTCGAGACGAGCGCCGATGAGCTGACCGTCCACGTAGATCCGCCCGGCGGACGGGCGCTCGAGGTAGTTGATGCAGCGCAGCATCGTGCTCTTGCCCGACCCCGAGGGGCCGATGATGCAGAGCACCTCCCCGAGCCGGACCTCCAGGCTGACGCCGCGCAGGACGACGGTGCTCCCGAAGGACTTCTCGAGCGCCTCGATGCGCAGGATCGGCTCTTCTGCCGGTTCGACCCGAACCGGCGCGCTCGTCGTCACGTCATCACCTCCTTGCGTCTCCTTTCGTCCTGGAAGTGCACGCTGCCCTAGAAGTGCACGCCCGCCTGCATCTCGACGTCGTTGCCGGACGCGTCGATCGACTGCGGGCGTGAGCGCAGGCGCCCGCGCAACGTCGTCTTCGCGTTGCGCTCGTGGCCGCGGCGGAACCGGCGCTCCACGAAATGCTGGCCGACCGACAAGACGCTCGTCACGATGAGGTACCACAGGCTTGCGACGACGAGCAGTGGGATGGTCTCGAAATTCCGGGCGTAGACCTCCTGGACCGAGTAGAGCAGCTCCGGCAGCGAGATGACGCTCACCAGGCTCGTCCCCTTCAGCATCCCGATCGTCTGGTTGCCCGTTGGCGGGATGATGATCCGCATCGCCTGCGGCAGGACGATCCGCCGGAACGTCAACCGCTTGGTCATGCCGAGCGCCAGCGCGGCCTCGGTCTGTCCAGCGTCCACCGAGACGATGCCGGCCCGCACGATCTCCGACATGTAGGCGGCCTCGTTCAGCCCGAGACCCAGCAGCGCGGCCACGAGGGTCGTCACCAGTGCGTTGGTGCTCGCCGACGCGAAGCTCGGTCCAAAAGGGATCCCGATCGAGATGCGAGGCACGAACGAGGCGATGTTGAACCAGAAGAGGATCTGGACGAGGAGGGGCGTCCCGCGGAAGAACCAGATGTAGACGGACGCCGCGCTCTGGAGCACCCAGCTCTTCGAGAGCCGCATGAGGGCGAGCACGGTGCCCCCGACGATCCCGATCACCATTGCCGCCGCGGTCAGGTAGAGGGTGCGGACCAGCCCCGAGAGGATCCCGCCGTTCACGAACCAGTGCCCGACGACGCTCCACTGCAGGCTGCTCGAGGTCACGAGCAGGTGGCCAAGCATCGCGAGGAGCACCAACGCGACCGCGACCACCGTCCAGCGCGCCGGCCTGCGGACCAACGCGGAGAAATCGGCTCGACTCCACCCGGGAACGCGCGTGCCGCCGCCACCCGCGGACGGCCCGAGCGGCTCGCCCGGCGCGGCGCTCAGCTCGTCGGCGGACGGCGCTGCGTCACGGAGACCGGCACGCACCTCGGGTCCGGTTGCCACGGACGACGGTGCGCCTCCTCTGGCACGCGAAGAACCCCTTCGGGGTCTAGGTGTAGAGGTGGGCAGCGGGGACGAGGCCGTAGGAGATGCCCCAGTGCTCCATGATCTTCTTGTACGCGCCGGTCGCGATGAGATGGTCCATCGCCTGGGTCACGAGCCCTGCGATCTTCGCAGATTTTGCCACACCTGCACCTTCGGGGGTTGGCAGGTAGTTCAGCGGCTGCAGGACCAACGAGTGCTGGGACTCCTTGATGAGCCAGGCGAGCTGGTCCTCCGAGCTCGAGTAGATCTGGTCCCTTCCGCTCGTCACCGCCAGCTCCGCGGCGGCGTCCGAGGGGAAGGTGGCGATCCTCACCGGCGGGAGCTTCCTCTTCGCGCAGGCCGGGTCGACACCGTGGAGCTGCTCGATGAACGCGGAGCCCTCGATGACCGCGACGCTCTTGCCGCACAGGTCGGTGAAGGTGGTGATGTGGATCGGGCTGCCCTTCAGGACCGCGAAGCCGGTGCCCACGTCGTAGTAGGTGACGATGTCGATCGCCTTCACGCGTGCAGGCGTGTAGATGAACGAGGTGAACGAGGTGTTGTACCGACCGTTTTGGAGCCCTGGGATGAACCCTGTGAAGTTCCCCGAGGCAATCGCGTGCCAGCCGACCCCGAGGGTCGCCGCCACCGCCCTGCCCAGGTCGACCTCCCAGCCGACGAGCCGGCTGCCGAGGACCAGCTCGTCGGGCGGGGCGTCGTTGTAGGTCACGTCCACCAGACCGGTCTTCTTCACCGCAGCAGGGACCTTCGCGGCGAGCCCCGCGTCGACGCCTACTTTCGCGCCCTCGACTGTGACGACGCCGT
>JAJYXS010000226.1 GCA_021801615.1 Actinomycetes bacterium | reverse complement strand
GGCAGCGCAGACACGACATTCGCGACCTTGTGCACCCTATGTAGATATCTACATAGGGTGCATTATGTAGAGGGCGGGATTATGTGGAGCGCCGGCTCCCGCGACGCCGTCTCCGCAGCTGAAGCCGTGGCTGCTGCCTGAGCGGTCAACATAATCCGCACGCCCCCGAGCACCGAGACTTCTTCTTCCTGATGTCGAGAGGAGGAAGCGATGGGTGCAAGACCGTCCCGGGTGAAGGTCGTCGGGCCGCTCGTCCCTCACGTAGCCGGGTTCCACAAGGAGCTCGCTGCGCAGGGCTATCGGCCGTTCGCTCTCACCGAGCAGCTGCGCGTGCTCGCGCACGTCAGCCGGTGGCTGGCGGGGGAAGGCTTCGGGGTCGGTGATCTCACGAGCGAGCGGATCGAGGAGTTCCTCGTCGTGCGTCGCTCGGAGGGCTACACGCTGTGGACCTCCACCAAGGGCGTCGAGCCACTCGTCACCTATCTGCGGGGCATTGGCGCCGCGCCAGCAGCGACCGTGCCGGCGCCCTCCGAGCTCGACGAGCTGCTCGATCAGTTCCGGTCCTACCTGCTGAACGAGCGGGGCATCGCCAGGGCTTCAACTGTCAGCTACGTCCATGTGGCACGACTGTTTCTCGTCCAGCTGCCGACGGTGCTCGACCTCGGTGTCGTGACGGCGCGCGAGGTGATCGGCTTCGTTGCCACTCAGTGCGAGCTGCGCAACCCCGCCTACATCGCCTGCGGGCTGCGCTCGTTCCTTCGTTACTGCCACCTGCGAGGGCTGATCGCGGCGCCGTTGGCCGGGGCGGTGCCACGCGTCGCCAACCGTCAGCGGGCAAAGCTGCCGAAGTCCTTGGACGCAAGCGCCATCGCCGCGCTCCTCGAGAGCTGCGACCGGCGTCGTGCCTTCGGGCGCCGCGACTTCGCCATCATCACGCTGCTCGCCCGACTCGGGCTTCGTGCCGGCGAGATCGTCAAGCTGGAGCTCGACGACATCGACTGGCGCGCCGGTGAGCTCATGATCCGCGGCAAGGGCCAGCGCAAGGACCGTCTGCCGCTGCCCTCAGACGTCGGTGCGGCGATCGCCGGATGGCTTCGCCATGGACGCGGCTCGCCGTCGTGCCGCAACGTCTTTACGCGCGTGCGCGCCCCGCGCCGACCGCTCACGAGCGGCGGCGTCTCCGCCGTGGTGTACGCGGCGTGCCAGCGGGTCGGGGTGCCGGAGGTCAGTGCGCACCGGCTCCGCCACAGCGCTGCGACCGAGATGCTGCGCGCCGGAGCAAGCCTCGAGGAGATCGGCCAGGTGCTCCGCCACGAGCTGGCGATCACGACGAGCCTGTATGTAAAGGTGGACGTCGCAGCTCTCGCCGCGCTCGCCAGGCCGTGGCCGGGGGTTCGGCCATGACCGAGCTCGGCCAGCATCTACAGGACTACCTCGGTCTTCGCCGCGGTCTCGGCTTCAAGCTGGACCGTGCCGGACGCCTGCTCTCCCAGTTCGTCACCTTCTGCGAGCAGGATGGAGCAGAGGTCGTGAGCGTCGAGCTGGCGCTGTCGTGGGCGACGGCGCCTGATCGCTGCAGCGCGATGTGGGCGGCCAACCGGCTGTGTGTGGCGCGTGGCTTTCTTCGCTACCTGCACGCCTTCGAGCCGCGTACCGGCATCCCCCCGACGAGATTGCTGCCGAGCGGCGCGACGCGTGCCACGCCTTACCTCTACACGCCCGAGGAGGTCGCGGCGCTCATGCGCGGAGCGCGCGGGTTCGGTTCGAGGCTACGAGCAGCGGGGATGGAGGCGATCGTCGGATTGCTGGCCTGCAGTGGCATGCGCGTCGGCGAGGCTCTCGCCCTCGATCGCTGCGACGTCGATCTCGGCGCAGGCCTGATCACGATCCGGCGGGCCAAGCTCGACAAGGAGCGGCTGGTGCCGCTGCACCAGAGCACCGTCGACGCGCTCGGTGTGTATGGCGACGAGCGGGACCGCCTGAGCCCGAGACCGGCCGAGCCGGCATTCTTCGTCTCGGCTGCCGGAACGAGAATGCTGTACTGCAACTTCCACCTCGGTTACCAGGAGATGCTGCGCCGGGCCGGGATCACGGCGCGCTCGGCGGCGTGCAGGCCGCGCCCGCACGATCTCCGCCACCGCTTCGCCGTCGACACCTTGACGGACTGGTATCGCGACGGCGCCGACGTCGCGGCGAGGCTGCCGGTGCTCTCGAGCTATCTCGGCCACGTCGACCCAGCAGCGACGTACTGGTATCTGTCGGGCTCGCTCGAGCTGCTGGGCCTGGCCGCGAGGCGTCTCGAGCACACCTACGAGACCGAGCGATGACGGCGCTCGCCCCGACCCTCGAGGCGTTCTTCACCGAGCGCCTGATCGGCCAGCAGCACGCCAGCGGGCACACGGTCGCCGCCTATCGCGACACCTTCTGCCTGCTGCTCGCCTTTGTCGAGCGACGAACCGGCACTCGACCTTCGAGGCTCCGAATCGAGGACCTCGATGCGAGCGCGATCAGCGCCTTCCTCGACCACCTCGAGGCCGAGCGCGCCAACCATCCCCGGACGCGCAACGCGCGCCTGGCGGCGATCCACTCGCTGTTCCGCTTCGCGTCGCTGCGTCACCCCGAGCACGCAGCGCTGATCGAGCGCGTGCTCGCGATCCCGTCCAAACGCTTCGCGCGGGGACTCGTCTCGTTCCTCACCGACGACGAGGTGGAGGCACTGCTCGCCGCCCCTGACACCACGACGAGGATCGGGCGCCGGGACCATGCCTTGCTGCAGCTCGCTGTCCAGACCGGTCTTCGCGTCACCGAGCTCGTCACGCTGGACTGCGGCGACATCGTGACGAAGGGAACCGCAGCCCACGTGCACTGCATGGGCAAGGGCCGCAAGGAGCGCGTCACGCCGCTGACCGCTGCGACGGCGGGCGTGGTCGGCGCCTGGATTGCCGAGTGTGGAGGGCGGGCGGCCGACCCGCTCTTCCCGAGCAGCCACGGCGGCGGCAGGCTCACCCGTTACGCCGTGACCGTGCTGCTCGCCAAGCACGTCGCGACGGCGACAGAGCGATGCCCCTCACTCGGAGCGAAGACCGTGTCTCCGCACGTGCTGCGCCACACCGCTGCGATGCGCCTCTTACATGCTGGCGTGGACTCGACGGTGATCGCCCTCTGGCTCGGACACGAGGCGGTGGCGACGACCCAGGTCTACGTGCACGCGGACCTGGCGCTGAAGGAACGGGCCCTCGCACGCACGACGCCCATCGGTGTCGCACCCGGACGCTACAAGCCCACGGACACTCTCATCGACTTCCTCGAGGCGCTGTGATTATGCAGATCGGGCGAGCCCGGTCGCCGCCGAACCAGAGGCATCGCCGGACGCGCTCCACATAATCCCGCCCTCTACATAATGCACCCTATGTAGATATCCACATACGG
>JAJYXS010000054.1 GCA_021801615.1 Actinomycetes bacterium | reverse complement strand
GCGCTCGTGCATTTTGCCGTCGACCCGGACCGGGTGGCGATGACGACCAAGCTGGCCGGCCAGGCCACGCAGTTCCTACCCTTCAACCTCGGCCACGACGGGGGTGCAGGCAACCCGCCCAACCCGGCCGGGCACCGCACCTCGTACCTGTGGGAGCGGGTGTGGGCACGAGACGCCTGGATGGATCTCCTCGCTCGCTTCATCCACGTCGAGCGGCCCACCCAGGGGACCCCGGCTGCCCGTCGGGCGGCCGAGCGCGTCGTCTTCCCCCGCTTCCACCAGTGGGACGCCGTGTTAGCTCTCGAAGCTGACGCCCGGGAGCACCGGGCCGGGCACAGCTACCTCGTCCAGCACTCGGCCGGGTCGGGGAAGTCCAACACGATCGCCTGGACGGCACATCGGCTCTCCTCCCTCCACGATGACAGCGACCAGAAGGTCTTCGACAAGGTGGTGGTGATCACCGACCGGGTGGTCCTCGACCGCCAGCTCCAGGAGACCATCTATCAGTTCGAGCACACGCGAGGCGTGGTGGTGAAGATCGACAAGGACTCGACCCAGCTCGCCGAGGCGCTCTCCGGTGAGCGGGCTCGAATTGTCGTCACGACGCTCCAGAAGTTCCCGTTCGTCTTGGACAAGATCGCCGGGCTTCCGGCGCGGCGGTATGCGGTGATCGTCGACGAGGCGCACTCGTCTCAGACCGGTGAGGCCGCGAAGGACCTGCGCCTCGCGCTCGGCGGGACCGAGGAGCAGGAGCTCACCGCCTCAGAGGCCGAGGACGCCGGTTTCATCGCAGAAGCCGTCGACCCGGTAGAAGAGGCCCTGGCGAAGGCCGTCGGCGCCCGGGGCCGCCAGGCCAACCTGTCGTTCTTCGCCTTCACCGCCACCCCGAAAGCCCGGACCCTGGAGATGTTCGGCACCCTTGACCCCGAGACGGGAAAGTACCAGCCGTTCCATCTGTACTCGATGCGCCAGGCCATCGAGGAAGGCTTCATCCTCGACGTCCTGGCCAACTACGTGACCTACCAGACCTACTGGCGGATCGAGAAGGCCGTCGCCGAGGACCCCACTTACGAGGCGCCCAAGGCCCGCCGGGCCATCGCCCGGTTCGTCTCGCTCCACCCCTCGAACCTGGCCCAGAAGGCCGAGATCATCGTCGAGCACTTCCGGACCCACACCGCCGCCAAGATCGCAGGACAGGCCAAGGCCATGGTGGTCACCTCGTCCCGGCTCCACGCCGTGCGCTACAAGCAGGCCATCGATGCCTACATCGCCAAGAAGGGCTACGCGGACCTGGCCGCGCTGGTGGCCTTCTCGGGCCGTGTGATCGACGAGCACGACCTCAGCGTTTCGGAAGCGGCCATGAACGGGTTCCCCGAGGCGCAGACCGCCGAGCGGTTCGCCACCACCGACTACCAGGTGCTCATCGTGGCCGAGAAGTTCCAGACCGGATTCGACCAGCCGCTGCTCCACACCATGTATGTGGACAAGGTGCTCACGGGGCTGAATGCCGTGCAGACCCTCTCCCGACTGAACCGGATCCACCCCAACAAGGCCGACACCTTCATCCTCGACTTTCGAAACGAGACCGAGGACATCGTGAAGGCCTTCGAGCCCTACTACGGCCGGACCGTCGCACCGCCCACCGACCCGAACCTCCTCTTCGATACGCGGCGGCGCCTGGACGACTACGACGTGCTCCGGCCCGAGGAGATCGAGGCCACCGTCGCCCTGCTGCTGGCCGGCGACGCCAAGGCCCACGGCCGGGTTTACGCGGCGCTCGATTCGGCGGTGGAGCGGTTCGGCGCGCTTGGCGAAGAGGACCGCCTGGGGTTCAAGGACGCGCTGGACAAGTTCGTCAGGACCTACTCATTTCTCTCCCAGGTCGTGGCCTTCGGCGACTCGAAGCTGGAGCGGGACTACACCTACTGCCGGGCTCTGGCCTCCCGGCTGAGGGACTCGGCCAGCGTCGAGCGGCTCGATCTGGGCACGGAGGTCGAGCTCACCCACTTGAAGACTGAGATCACCTTCGAGGGTTCGCTCTCGCTGGACGCCGACGCCGGCGAGGTCAAGACCATCTTCGGCGAGGGTCGGGGCCGTCAGACGGACCCGCAGGTGGAGCACCTCTCCGAGATCATCGACGAGCTCAACGAGCGCTTCGGACTCGGCCTCGACGAGCGCGACCAACTGCTTTTCGACCAGTTCGAAGAGACCTGGGCTGCCGATCCCGACGTTGTCGACCAGGCGCGCAGCAACACCCTGGAGAACTTCCGCCTCGTCTTCGACCACCGCTTCCTCGACACCGTCGTCTCCCGCATGGACGAGAACGAGGCGATCTTTAAGCGGATCCTCGACGACGAGGAGTTCCGCCAGGTGCTCATGGACCTCTACGCCGGCCGGGTGTACCGACGGGTCCGGAGCGATCGGTGACTTCCCGTAGCTGCCAGGCATCCCGGAGGACGACCCGTCGAGGGCGGCAGAGATGAAGCTGACCAGGTTGGTCATCGACAACCTGCTTTCCTTTGACCACCTTGAACTGGATAAGATCGATCCCAGCTTGACGACCATCGTGGGACCGAACGGGTCCGGGAAGACCAACCTGGCTCGCCTTTTCAGCCTCGTCACCACTGCTCTCGACTGGGTCGAGGAGCGAGCACCTCAGGTTGTCCCGGATCCGCACTCTCCTCAAGGGATCCTCTCTTCGTATGTCGCCGCCCGGTACCGAGGCGCGGCGGTCGGCCAGCCGCTCACGGTTAAGCTCGGTATCGAGCTCACGAGCGCCTCCGAGCGGGAGCAGCTGACCTGCTTCGTGCAGTCGGCGATCCTCTCCACGGTGCTGAGTCGGAGCGGCCGACAGCAGCAGGACGGACCTGTGCTGGCGGAATGGGCAGTCGAGGAGGTGACTTCGGACCGGCTGTCGCCGTTCACGAACGGGACTCTCGTTCTCGACCATCCCGGTGTCGCTCATGCCCCGTGGCAGGTGGCCTACGAGTTCCGTCACGGCGGCAAGGCCTACCGCTGGATGTTGGCGGACCGCTATGGCAGGAACGGGATCATCACTGTGGACGATGACCCCGGAAGCGGTCGCGCACAGTTCCAGACCGTGGACCTCGCGCAGACGCTGTTCGGCATTGCGTCCACGGGGACGCCAGCGCCGGAATTGCCGTCGCCACTACCGGAGTTCTCTCTCCGAAACTTATGTCCCGAGCCGGGCAAGGTGGTCGAGCTGCTGGTACAGGGCGGGGGTGGGCACTTCGACCGCGACCTTGAGCCTCACAGGCGCTTTGGCGAGATTATCGGGCTGACCTCTTCGTGGGCGCTACCCAACCGGGCGTTCTCCCTGGCTTCGGTGCTGCGGCTGATCGTTCGCCGCGGTGTTGTGGCGATCGGAGAGCAGCTGCGCGGCGCGGATACGGAGGGCCGTCCTCTGCCGATCGGCCGCTACTCG
>JAJYXS010000156.1 GCA_021801615.1 Actinomycetes bacterium | reverse complement strand
GTCCTTCGGCAAAAGCGCGATGCGGCGGGCGAGAGTGCATGCATGGTCGAGGAGCTCGTCGTGGGGGACGACCTCGTTCACGATCCCGATCCGGAGCGCCTCCTGCGCATCGAAGTGGTCTCCGGTAAGCGCGTAGCGGTGAGCGTGCTTCCAACCGACGAGCGCAGCCAGAAGGAACGTCGAGTTCTGGTTCTCGCGAACCTCAGGCTGCCCGAAGACCGCCCGGTCCGAGGCGATAGTGATGTCGGCGCAGAGCGCGTACCACATTCCTCCGCCGAGACACCACCCGTTCACCGCCGCGATCACGGGCAATTCGAGTCGCATCAAGGACAGGTGCCTCGAGGCAGCAGTCGTGTCCGCGTCCCACCATCGCATCACAACGTCGCGCACCGTGTGCTGGTCGCTATTGGCCTCGGCGTCTTCGAAGAGGTCGTAACCGGCGCTGAAGGAGTTGCCCGACCCGGTCAGCACCACCGCGCGGATGGACGGTTCTTCGACGGCCAGCTTTAGCGCACCGTGCAGTTCGCGTTCCACCTCCCCGTTGAGCGCGTTCATCTGCTCGGGTCGATTGAACGCGAGGACGAGGATGTTGTCCTCAGCCGTCCACGTGAGCGTCTCGAAGCTCGGGGTCTGGGCCATCGTCCCCTAGCCGTCCTTTCGATGGTCGGTACTCTTGTCTCGCCGCTGCTCGTGTCCGCCCGGCAATCGCTCGTCACCGTGGAGCGTCGGGACCGTCGGTGGCGAGGCTAGCGCACTGTGGCAAGCAAGCATAGGATGGAGTACCTTCTTGCTGGATGAGAAAGGCGGGTTGCGGCCCACCCGGGACGAGGGACTGGAGCATGGCCGGTGCAGGCAGAAAGCGTCACGGTGGGGCTGGTCCAGTGGCTCCCGTTGCGAGGGGCGCAGGACGAGAACCTCGCGACTGCCCTGACGGCCATGAGGTCCGCGGCGGATCGTGGCTGCGAAGTCGCCGTGTTGCCGGAGCTCTGGCTCTGCGGGTACGGGACGACACGCGCGGTGGTCGAGGCCGTCCGCTCCGCAGAGCCGATCGATGGTCGGGTGGGGTCACTCATAGCCGAGGCGGTCGCCGACTGCGGCATGGTCATTTGCGCCGGCTCGTTTCCGGAGCGCCACGAGGCGCGGATCTTCGACACGAGCGTCGTCTACGACCGATCGGGCGCACGGGTGCTCACCCACCGCAAGGTCCACCTGTACGGCTCCGAGGCGGAGCTCTTCGACCCCGGAGAGGGCTTCTCGACGGCGGATGTGGAGGGCCTCGGCACCGTCGGCGTGTGCATCTGCTTCGACGGGGACTTTCCCGAGTCCGCCCGAGCGCTCAGGCAACAGGGCGCACGCATCGTCTTCCATCCGTGCGCGTATGAGGCGGCCACGAGGCGATGGTGGGACCTCGTCTATCCCGCCCAGGCACTCTGCAACGGACAGTGGTGGCTCTCGTCCAACCAGCACGGCGGGGAGGGGCCGGCCAGCTTCTTCGGGGGCAGCCGGGTGCTCGCGCCCAATGGCGAGGTGCGTGCGCAGGGCCCCGATGGTCCCCCGACCCCGGATCGGCCGGAACTCGTGATCGCGACCTTGGCGATCGCCGGCGAGCTCGCCGATGCCGACGCGGCCTCGGCGGTGCTGTTCGACGCGCGCCGCCCTACAGGAGACAGTCCCGGCCATGTATGACGCGGCCGGGACCCCACGCCACGACGCGGACCGCGCCGACTTGAAGGGGGCATGACGTGGCAGGGTCGTTCACAGCGGATCGGTTGACCTCAGTGATGACGCCAAGGCATATCGCGGTGCTCGGTGCCTCGAGCAAGCGGCACACCCTGGGCAACCAGGTCCTCCAGAACCTCACCCAGGAGGGCTACGAGGGCTCGGTCCTCGCCGTGAGCGACCGGGTCGACCGCATCGAGGGGTTCCCGACGGTCGCGTCGATCGAGGACCTGCCCCGCGAGCTCGACGTTGCGATGGTGTGCATCCCCTCGCCGTCGCTGCCCGACGTGATCGTGCGGCTCGACGCCGCAGGGTGCCGAGCCGCGGTGGTGCCGACCGCCGGGTTCAGCGCAGAGCAGTACCGGGCGCTCCAAGAGGCGTGCGAGGCAGTCGACATGATCGTCACCGGCCCCAATTGCCTCGGCGTGTTGAGCCTGGCTGACGCGGCCACGCTGTGGACGGCGCGCTTTCGCCGGGACGTGCCGCACGGCGGCGCCAGCATCGTCTGCCAGTCGGGCTCGGCGGCGATCTCGATCATGAGCTCGACGGGCGTCGGCTTCGCCCGGATCATCTCGAGCGGGAGCGAGCTCGAGGTGACCTCGGCCGAGTACATCGAGTGGCTTGCCGGCGACCCGAAGACCACCTGCATCGGCCTCGTCGTGGAGTCGATCCGCTCGCCCGAGCGCTTCGAGGCCGCGGTCCGACGGGCCGCGGGCGCGGGCAAGCCCGTCGTCGCCCTCAAAGTCGGGCGATCGCGTATCGGCTCTCTCGCCGCCCAGGCCCACACCGGGGCGCTCGTGAGCAGCTACGACGCCTACGTCGCCTACTTCGCACGCCTCGGGGTCGCCACGGTCCTCGACTACGACGAGATGGTGGCAACCCTGCAGTGCTTCTCCAACCCGAAGCTGGCGAAGGCGAGGGGCGACCGTGTCGGGATCGTCGGGATCTCGGGGGGTCAGACCGCGCTCGCCTGCGACCTGGCCGCCGAAGCCGGCCTCCGGCTCGCCGAGTTCTCGCCCGCCACCGTCGACCGCATCGAGGCGGCGTTGCCGGACGCGCCCGGGTGGAACCCGATCGACCTGCACGCGAGTGTGGGTGCTTCACGCCGCGACGAGAGGGGAGCCCTCGAGGCCGTGATCGACGACGACGGGGTCGACTCGGTGCTCGTGATCCAAGACGCCCAGGGCACGTTGCCCCTCGACCCCGGGCACAGCTACCTCACACACGTCCGCACCGTCGAGGAACTGAGCCGTGGAAGCGACAAGCCGATCGTGATCGCCTCGAGCTCTGCGGGCAACACGCACCCGATGATCGAAGCGCTCCTCGAAGGTTCCGCCACGCCGCTCGTCCGGGGCCTGCGCCCTGCGCTCGTGGCCCTGCGGAGCCTGGCGGTCAGACCGCCGGCGCCCTGTGCCAGGGCCCGAGCCGAGCTGCCCGGGACGCTGCGCTCCGCGGTCGAAGAAGCAAGGGGACAGCTCCCCCATGCCCTCGTCCAGTCGCTCCTCGAGCACTACGACATCGGCGTCGTGCGCTCCGCCCTGGTGAAGGGCCGCGACGACGCCGCAGCGGCCGCCGAGCAGCTCGGGTTCCCCCTGGTCGTGAAGGTGGCCTCGCCGGACGTCCCCCACCGTCTCGAGGTGGGCGGGGTCGTGACCGGCATCGAGGACCTGGCGACGCTCGAGGACGCCCTCGAGCGGATCGACAAGAACATCGCCACGTCGGTGCCCGACG
>JAJYXS010000113.1 GCA_021801615.1 Actinomycetes bacterium | reverse complement strand
GCGCGCCAGCGCAATCTGCGCGGGGAGGAACACTGCGCGCTCCGTCACCGAGACGACGGTTTTGGTGGCGAACGGAGGTGGCACGTCGCCGACCTGGAACACCACGCCCTGCACCTGGCGCCGGCCAGCGCGCCATGTCTGGGCGGTCACGACGGTGGGGACGGTCGGCACCTCTCCGCGGTCGACTAGTCGGCGGAGCACGACCCAGGCCTCACGTTCGTTGCGGTCAAGAGCAACGAGCATGCCGGTGTCAAAGGTTGCACCGCTCACGAGGCGACGGTCCTACCTGCTCGGGTGTTAGGAGGACAGCCGCCGCTTCGTGGCCGCTAGCCGCTACAGGTCGTGGTCAGTGGGCTAGTACCAATACCGTTTAGGTACGTATTCGGCGAACCCGTCGCTGCGTGAGCTCCGAAAGGTGGAACTCACCGTGCTACGAAGAAGAGATCAGACAGGCGCGGTGAGGATGCTTCGGTAGCTGCGGTGCAGCGGGTAGAGATAGACGTCCTTCACCGGCAGCGCTCTGGCGTGGTAGCGATCGAGCTTGCCACGACCGGCCGTCTGTCCGACATGAAGCCAGTTGGCAGCCCGATAGCTCGTGCCGGAGAAGCGTCCAGTCTCGACGAAGGTCTCGACGAGCACCGGCTGATAGCCGTAGGCCTCCCGCCAGTCCGAGGCAAGCCGGCGCGTCGCTGCGCCGAGGATCTTCGAGGCGAGGTGCGGCACCCGCAGCTGGGGCAGGATGAGAAAGCGGGCGTTGCCGACCACGAGGTGCAGACGCTTCTCGCGGGTGGCCTGGTCCCAGCCGATGTGGGCGTCGCGCGGCCGGCACTTCCAGGCCGAGGGGCCGAAGGACAGCGCGCCGATGATCCCGGCGGACGCCTCGATGAGGTAGCGCAGCTGGGCGCCGCACAGCGGGACGTAGCCCAGGTAGTGGTGGGTGGCGATCAGCTCGTTCCAGGTCCTCGAGGCGCTGCGCTCTTTGACCAGCCGGAGCTCGATGTCCCCGAGCTCGGCCAGGCTCGAGGCCCTGGGCGCGAGGTCGAAGGAGAGCTGTGTCGCGTCGAGGTAACGGGCAAGCCTGGCGTTCTGGTTGCCGTGTCTTGGCGGGGGCAGCTCGATGAGCGAGGCAGCGGCCATGCGCAACAGTGCGACCTTGGCCGACATCTCCTTCAAGCGCCCGAGCTGGTCACGCCAGCCGGTCGCCTCGCACAGGGCGCGGGCGATCGAAGACCGCGTCGGGTAGGCCGTTCGATCGGCACAGATGGCGCGCAGGCACTCGAGCTCGGCTTCGGTGAAGTCCCGGCCGCAGAACCGGACCCTTGTCACGGCGGGGCCGCCGTGAAGACCTTGCGTGCAGCAGCGGGGGCCGCCCAGGGCAGGAAGGCCCGAAGCTCTCTTGCGGTGAGCGGCCTTGCGGCCTCGCCCCTTTTCGCAAGGAAGGCCTCGAGGACCGAAAGCGGGTTCCAACCGGCGAGCTCGTAGGTCTGGATGATGGTCCACGCATCGGCGGCGAGCTGGGCCTGGGAGAGCGAACGCGATCCGTAGCAGCCCTTTCGCAGCACCACCGGGCGGCGCAGGTGGCGCTCGGCGCGGTTGTTGTCGATGTCTGAGATCTCTCGGTGCTCCAAGAAGGCGGTGAGCCCGACCCACTCGTGGTCGAGCGTCGCGAGCACCTTCCTCGCCGCGTCTGGCAGCGCCCGATCATGCGCCTCGGCCTTTCTCACCTCGTCCATCTCGGCCACGACACGCCGGCAGGAAGAGAGCGCCTCTGCCTCCTCGGCCGAGCCCGCCGGTGCGATCACGTAGGCGTGAAAGGCTCGATAGAGGGCCCTGATGCGTTCCACCCAGGCATCGGCGAAGGCCCGGCAGGGCTTGTGGCCCTCCCCGCATTTGACGAAGTACCGCCGCATATGCGCCCAGCACCACAGATTGACGATCCCGTCCACCTCGTGGCCCAAGGACTGGTACGTGGTGTAGAAGTCGCTCGAGAGCAGGAGCTCTTGGCCGTGGGGCAGGACGAGGCGACCGGTCTCGTCTTCTACGAGCCCGAGGTGCTCGATCACGACGTCGCGCCCGCGCGAGGGCTTCAGGTAGAACGCCACGCTGTCTTGGCCGACGAAGACCCACACCCAGTGCCGGTAGCCGGTCTTTCCCTCCACGACGACGAACACCTTCCACGAGGTCTCGTCCACGTGGAGGTGGGTGTCGGCTCCGTTGTGCTCACGGATCGCCTCGGCCAGGGGGTGCAGCAGCTCACCGAGGCGGTCGAGCGAGCCGATCAGGCTTCCTGGGGAGAACCGGGCACCCTCGGAGGCGAGCAGCGCGACGATGCGGGCCAAGGGAAGGCCGAGACCGAACTTGTAGTGGACGAGCCGGGCCAAGAAGCCGACCGAGAGCCGGCCCTTTGGGATCGGCTTCGGGTCACCTGGCGCGGCGACGATGCCCGTAGCTTCCTCACAGCGACAGCCCCGCCGATAACGCCGACGGACATGGACCCTGCGGCAGATGCGCACCTCGAAGTGGATCTCCTCGTAGCGCTCCTCGCCGTCGTCAAAGACCTCGTAGGCCGTGCCGCAGTGCGGACAGCGCGGCGGCTCGTTGAAGTCGTGGGGGACCACCTCGGTGGGAAGGTGCTCGTAGCTCCGCCGCCGCGGCGAGGGGCGGCCGGGCTGCTGACCACGACGCCTCACCTCGCCCGGGGGCGCCCCGCCCGACTCCTCTGCCTCGGCCGGGGTGTCGGCTTCGCCACGCTGCGATCGTTCCGATCGCCTGCCGAAGCGGTGCTTCAGGTGCTCTTGCAGACGAGCGGTGAGCCGCTCGCGCGCTGACTCTGCCTCTCGTCGTGCTGCGGCACACTCCTTCAGCTGGACGCGCAGCTCGTCGCGTTCGGCGCTGAGGCGAGCGATCTCCTCGTGGTCGCGGTCGCGCTGGTCGCGGAGTTGGGCGATCTCGCGCTCTCGACGCTTACAGCAGCGGCAGTGGTGCAGCACACCTCTCTAACTACCACCATGGATCGCCGGTGTCCAGCACCCTCAACTCAGCACTCGGCACTCGGGAATGGTCGAGTCGCCTACCCGAGGGGAACGGGATCTCCGAATGCGTAGAGCGCCGGGATAAGCCGGCATGGAGGAGGAGATGAAAGAGCTCCACATCGAAGGGCTAGCGACCCACGATGACCCCGAGTCATGCGCTGTCACTCGCGAGGGTGGCGGCGAAGCGTTGACAGGGGCACGTGCAGGCCGGGCTATTGAGCCGCGAAATCAGGACAATCGGGGTGCCCAGGCGGTTACGTACGTCGAAGGCAACATCGGCTGCAGCGCTATGCGCGAGCTGCAGTCGGACCCCGCGCGGTCGGAGAACCATGGCATGTACGGAACCTCCATGCGCGAGAACCGGGAGGTCTCACGCTCGCCTGCTCGGTTGATCACCGGGCAGGCCGCTCAGGGAAGGCCAAGGTCGCAAGCCTGAGATGCACGAGCGTGAGAAGT
>JAJYXS010000088.1 GCA_021801615.1 Actinomycetes bacterium | reverse complement strand
TAGTAGGTGAAGCCGAACAGGGCAGAGGCGACCAGGAGCGGGAGGGCTCCGGGCATGCTCCGCACGCCAGGTCCGCTCGTCGTTCCAGGATCGCTCGTTCGGGGCTCGCTCGTCGTTCCAGGTTCGCTCGTTCGGGGCTCGCTCGTCGTTCCAGGTTCGCTCGTTCGGGGCTCGCTCGTCGTTCCAGGTTCGCGTGCCTCTGCTCGCCGCGGAGTCACCCGGCCGGTGGTGCAGCGGGTCAGCGAGAAGGTCGCAGCGGCCAATGGCACCAGGCTGCAGAGGAAGATCCAGCTGAACGCGACGTGCTCGATCACAGCAATCAGCACGTACACGCCCGCGAGCGCGCCGCCTCCGATGTCCAGGGCATGAAGAAAGCCGAACACCGAGTTGCGATCATCTTCATCAGGCGCCGCCTCGACCAACATAACCCGGCGTGAGGGGGTACGCAGGTTCCGAGCCCACCACCCGGCGCACAGCAGCCCGATCGCGACCGAAGGGTTCGCCCACAGGGCGGACAGCGACAGCAAGGGGATCAAGGCATTGCCGCCGATGGCGACCCTTCGGTGACCGAACCGATCACCGAGCAACGCACCGAGCCACGCGAACAAGGTGCCGCCCCCGTAGGCGAGGGCGCTCGCCAGGCCGAACTCCCACACGGGCTGGTGCAGGTCGAGGACCAAGAAGAGCGGGAAGCCGGCCCACACCGCTTGGTAGCCGGTGTCGGAGAAGAATGCCGAGAGGGAGATGAGCCAGACGTCCCGGGTGCGCCAGCGAGGTCGACGAAGCGTGCTCGCGCCCGAGGCGCCGGCGCGAGTTGGTGTCGTCCTGCTCATGACATCCCGCTTCGGTCTCCCTCGCGTCCTCCCGCGTCCCCTGGCGCGACATCCTAGACAGTGCTTCATGCCTGCTCGTGTGGGCGATGCCGTGTGGCCATCTCATGAGGCCTCATGAGACGACGCGGTGGCGGGTCGCGGCCTCTTCTGCTCCATGTGCATCGCTACGTCGCTACCCTGAGAGCGTGGATGTGCGTGTTCGTACCTGGAGGAACCGACGCCGATCGCTCGGGCTCCTCGGTGGAGCCCTCTTCCTCGCCGGCGCGACCGCAGTGTTCATGGTGATGGCGGCTCTGGCGGTCCTGGGGCTGCTCGTCGTCGCCCTAGTCGGAGCTGTCATGTGCGCCGAGCGGCTTGTCGGATTGCTCGTCCCCTCCTACCGTCGTCGGCACCGAGAGCGCTACCTCACGATGCGTCGCGGTCTGCTGCGCATGGTTCGCTTCGGATCCGGGCCGGCCGGGGTGATCGAAGCCCGCTCCTACGAGCGGCACCACGAGACCTGACGCACGCACGAGCGGCGCCGCGTGCACGCGCCAGGCCGTAGTGTCCGGCGGATGGCCACCGACGCACCCCCCTTCGACTTGACGCTCGAGCAGCTCCGGCAGCGCACCAGCGCGAAGTGGCGGGCGGCCGAGCCCGACGTCCTACCCCTCTGGGTCGCGGAGATGGACGTCATACCCGCGCGCCCGATCGTCGAGACCCTGCTCGACGCGCTGGATCGGGGAGACACCGGGTACGCCTTCGGCACCGAGTACGCCGCGGCCTACGCGGCGTTCGCCTCGCATCGCTGGGGATACGACGTGCTCGACGTGGCCCGCAGCGCGCTGGTGCCCGACGTCATGCTCGGTGCAGTGCAGTTGCTCGAGCTCGTCACCGGACCCGGCGACGCCGTCGTCGTGACCCCGCCCGTGTACCCGCCCTTCTACGCGTTCGCACAGCATCTCGGCCGCCGGGTCCTCGAGGTGCCCTTGACCCCGGACCGACGCCTGGACGTGCCTGCGCTCGCTGAGACCTTCGAAGCCGCCACCGCCGATGGAGGGGCGGCTTTCCTGCTCTGCAACCCCCACAACCCGACGGGCACGGTCCACTCCCCCGACGAGCTCGCCAGCGTAGCGGCCGCAGCGGAGGCGACGGGCGTGCGTGTCGTGGCCGACGAGATCCACGCGCCGCTCGTGCTGCCCGGGGCGACCTTCACCCCTTACCTCGCCGTCCCGGGTGCAGGACGAGGCTTCGCGCTCGTCTCGGCCTCCAAGGCCTGGAACCTCCCCGGCCTGAAGGCGGCGATCGCCTTCGCCGGACCGGACGCGGCCGATGACCTCGCCCGGCTGCCCGAAGAGGTGAGCCACGGCGTGAGCCACCTCGGTGTCATGGCGCACACCGCCGCCCTTCTGCACGGAGAGGAGTGGCTGGACACGGTGCTCGTCGGCTTGGATCGCAACCGCACGCTGCTTGCAGACCTGCTGGCGGCTCACCTGCCGTCGGTGCGCTGGGCTCCGGGCGCGGCGACCTACCTTGCGTGGCTCGACTTCAGCGATCTGCCCTACATCGCGACGGCCGACGGTGACGGTGGACTCGCCCGCGGCGACGCGAGCGCGCGGGTCGGCGCGGCGGCCTGGGTGCTCGAGCACGCCCGGGTGCTCCTCAGCTCCGGTCCCGCCTTCGGGTCCGGGGGCGAACGCTGCGCGCGCCTGAATTTCGCCACGTCCGCCACCGTGCTCTCCGAAGCGGTGGAACGGATTGGCGCGGCGGTGGCCGCCGCTAGATGACTGCAGGACGATGCTGGTCCCTCAGCACTCTTGGGTTCGGCTCGAGGCGGGCTCCTGCGCGACCGATCGTCACGTACAGCGGCTTCCTGCCGATCGCACCGCGCGCTCGTGCTCCGAGCGCGAGTGGCTGGACGCGGCCGAGAGGAGGACGCGCCTACGAAGGCGGCTCCGGCGAACCTGGTGGACCTGGCTGCGCCGGAGGAGCTGGCGGCTCCGGCGAACCTGGTGGACCTGGCTGCGCCGGAGGAGCTGGCGGCTCCGGCGAACCTGGAGGCACCGCGGGGCCGTGAGCCTCGGTCCACGAGTACCCGTCCCACCAGCGCAGGCCTCCGGACCCGTCGGGATCGAGATACCAGCCTGGCGGTGCCGGACCCGGCCCCCCTTGCCAAGGTCCTCGCCCCTGCTGCCAGGGTGGGTATGCGTACGGCGGGTTCGTCCGCAGTGCCATCGCAAGGGCGACCGCCCAGCCGATCAACGTCCAGCCAAGTAGCAGATTGATCGCGAACACGCTGCCGATGTTCACGACCCTGCGCACGGCTCCGATGATCGTGGGCAGGAAGTAGAGCGCGAGTCCGACGATCACGACGATGACGACCCCCACTGCTGCAGCCCCGCCGGCGGACGCGCTCAAGACGGCCCTCACCCCCCTCTCTCTAGCATGGGTGAGGTGCACCGCGACGGATGCACGATCTGCTGTAGCGATCCGTATGGCATGGGACCTCTCGCATGGGACCGCCTGACGTGCGCTCGCCGGAGAGGAAGTTGCGCTCGAGACCAACCCTCGAATGACGTCGCCGCGGAATAACCGTAGGATCATCTACGGTTGACTGGCAAAGGCGCCGGCGCGCAGCTGACGGTCCATGGGTGACCGTCGAGAGGTGACAACGGTGCAGAGGTGACGGTCGCGAGGTGACGACGGTGAAGATGAACGGGAACGAGGCGACGGCCGCACAGGACGAGCGGCTCGGTCAGGCCTTCGAAGGTCGGCTCGACTCCGAGCTCGGGTTCCAGCTAGGTCGCGTCCACCGGTCGCTTCGAGAAGCCTGGGAGCAGCAGATCGCCGACCTCGGGCTCAGCGCTCCCCAAGCTGCACTGTTGCGTGTCGTCTGTGAATATCCGCGCTCGGGGATCCGGGAGCTGGCACGCAGGATGCGCACGGACCCGATGAACGCCAAACACCTCGCCGATCGCCTCGAAGAAGCCGGTCTTCTTCGCTCCGTTGCGGATCCCTCCCATCGCCAACGGCGCGAGCTGGTCCCGACCGACGATGGTCAGGCCCTTGCACATAACGTGTCCGAGCGGGCCGCAGCATGGGAAGGGCGTCTTGCACGCCTGGTCGGCGCCTACGAGCTCGACGAGCTGCGCCGCCTGCTGGCTCGCCTGGAGCGGATCCTCGGGGCCGGGGCCGAGCGCTCGTCGCTCGGGGACCGGCACCTGCACCCAGGACCGAGCGGGCGACGATGACTACCAGACCTGGTCACGCGCAAAACCGGCAGTCGACGTCGAACCACGAGGCCGGGGCGGAAGGGCAAGCGGTCGGCAGCGCGACACGGCCTCCTCCCACCTCTCGGCAGCTCGCCGAGGCCGACGGCCAACGGAGCGCGGACTCGACGGCACGCCCCAGCACGAGCCCCAGCACACGCCGCTCTCCGCCTGGGTCCGCTCGCCTGCTCGGCATCACGTCCTTGGCCCATTTCCTGAACGACGGAGTCGTCTTCTTCATCCCGGTCATCGGGGATCTGCTCTCCCAGGACCACCACGCCTCGACGGTGATGATCACGGCAATGCTGACGACCTTCTACGTCACCTCGGCAGGCTTTGGCATCGCGGTCGGCTTGGTGGCGGACGCGATCGGTCGGCGAGGCCTCATGATCGCGGTGGGCATCGCCACCCTCGGCGTGAGCCTGCTCGGTTTCTACTCCTCGCTTGCCTTGGCAGGCATCCCGAGCGACGTCCTGATGGTGCTGGCCGCAGCGGTCGCCGGAGTCGGCAGCTCCTTCTACCACCCCCTCGGCGGCTCCTTGCTCCAGCTCGGCTTCCCTGCAGGCTCTCGGGGCAAGGCGCTCGGCGTCAACGGTGCGTTCGGGAGCGTCGGACGCGCGCTCTACCCGGCGCTCTTCTTCGTCGTCGCCGCCATGGGGATCTCGAGGCCTGCCACGACCGTCGTCTTCGCAGTCCTCAGCCTTCTCGCCGCGGTGGTCGTCGCGGTAGAGCTTCCCGGAGAGGCAAGTACCGCCCGAGCCGGTCGCCTCACGCGAAGTGCGGTCGTGGCCGAGGCAGCCGAGACAGCCAAGGGAGCAGGCGCCGCCGACGGCCACGCAGTGACTCCGGGAGCCGAGACCGCGCCCGCAGCGGGCTCGCCCTCGCCGGGAGCCTCGCTCCGCTCATTGCTCAGCAGGAGCGTCATCGCGCTGATGGGGATCGCCTTCCTCCGGTCCCTTGCGTTCATCGGGATCGTGTCATGGGTCCCCATCTACCTCACCGCCGAGCGCCACGCGGGGATCTCGGCGGGCCTCGGAGTCGCCGTGACGGTGATGTACGCCGGCGGGATCCTCGGGCAGCCCGTGTTCGGCTTGCTCGTCGACCGGTTCGACAAGCGTCTCGTGCTGGCCGTCGACAGCCTGGGCTCGGCTGGCGGCGTCTTCTGGTTCCTCTCGACGGCCGGTCACGGATCGGAGGCGCTCTTGTCGCTCGTCGTGTTCGGGCTGTTCACCTTCAGCGGGTTCCCTCTCTTGCTGTCCTTGGCGGCTGACTACGTCCCCAGGGAGTCCTCCACGACTGGCAATGCGCTCGTGTGGGGGGTCGGCTCGACCGGAGGCCAAGCACTCGGCCCGCTCGCCGTGAGCCTGCTCATGGGGGGTTCCGACGCGCACCTGGGCGTGGCGTTCGCAGTCCTCGGGGTCGTCATCGCCGCCACCGTCGTCGCCACGCCGCTCCTCGAGCGCACCCCACGATCCTCGGGGTTCCCCCTGTTCGGATGACACCCTGTTCGGATGACACGGATTCGCCGAGAAGACACGGATTCGCCGAGATGACACGGACTCGCCGTCGCCGGGTGTCATCGAGCTCAGCTGCGCCGCTCGTCGCGGGGTACCCCCTCTGCGTGGCTCACGAGGAGCACCCACGAAGAAGACGAACCGCCTCACCCCTCGCCCGGCGTCCCGAACGGGCGCTGTCCATTCAGCCGTTCCACGTAACGCTCAGCGGAGCGGCGCACTGCCGCCGCGCCGTCATCGACCACCACCCGCCCCCACCAGCCGCCGTAGATGCGGTCGAAGCGGAACCGCCCGACCCGCTCAGCGATGTCCCGCACCGTGCGCTCGTCGAGGGGGATGAGATTGGGATAGCTCCACATGAAGCTCACCCAGCCTTGGTCAGGGACGACCTGGACGGTGTCGCCCGTCAGCAGCACGCCGCGACCCGCAGAGCCCGCCGGCCAGTGGAGAACCGCCGCACCGTCGAAGTGGCCGCCGATACGCGCGAGGGTGAGCCCCGGTACGGGCTCCGCCTCGTCGTCGAACACCTCGACGTGCGCGGAAGGGCGACGAATCCAGTCCAGGTCTGCCCTCGGGATGAACACTCTTGCCCCGAAGGCCTCTGCGAATTCCACATAGGCCCCATAGAAGTGCGGGTGGGACAAGCACACTGCCGCGACGCCGCCGAGATCGACCAGACGTCGGTACGAGCCGTCGTCGAGAAGCGGAATGCAATCCCACAGCACGTTGCCCGCCTCGGTCCGGACGAGGAGCGCCCGCTGGCCGATCGCGACGGAAGGCTCGACCCCGAGCCCGAACAGGTCGGTCTCCTCCTCGGCGACCACCACCTCGTGGGTCTTGCCGAGCTCCGACATCGTGGTCCATTGCTGGCCGTCCTTGCCGACGTACTGACGTTCGTCGTCACAGATGGCACAGCGCGATGGTGGTCGGGCGGCGTCGGCGTGCTGCACCCCGCACGTCGCACAGATCCAGGCTGGCATGGTCGGCCTCCCTCGCCTTCACTCGACGCGATGAGCGCATTCGACTTTGGCACGTTCGCAGCGACGGCGCGCTGCGCCGACGCGCGGCTGACCTCGTCGTGCATCGGGTTCCCCCGCGTCTCCTTCGTCGTGTCTCTCGCGGCAGACCAGCTGGATGCGAACGGCCGAACGACCTTCGCCCCGGGCATTGCCTCGAGCAAGCGTTCCTCGCCATCAGCCGAACGATGGCGGAGCAAGCGCGCGCCCGCAGGACGACCATCGCCGATCTCCGCGTGCCAGACCGGTCTTGCTAGCCTCGTCGGCGAAGAGCGTCGGGAGAAGCCCGTGGTAAGGTCCGACAGTGGGAAGCGGAAATTCGACAGGGTCGTCCTCCCGGAGATCGGCGGGAGCAAGCCAGCACGTGGACATCGCCCCGACGTCGCTGAAGGAGGCGGCGGTGCGGCCGGAGGCGGCGGTGCGGCCCGAGTGCCGCTCGGGGAGTGCAGGGTGGACCGCATGATCGCGAACTGCCATGAGGTCCTCCGTGAGCGCGTCATCCACCCAAAGGCCTGTGCGGTCGGGACAGTTCCAGAAACCCGACGATCAGGCAGGACTTCCCCGTCGTCGACCTGCCAAGTGGACCGATGGACGTCTGCCCGCTCCTACGACGGCGCTGCAACCCGATCGCGCGACGCCATGGGTTGGCCGAAGGCGTCGTGATCATGTTCGAAGCTTCGTCCCTGCCCGCTCTGCGTGAGACCGCCGAACCCGAGAGGAGATCGAGAGGGGGACGGGAAGCCGGGCTCGCAAGAGCACCACACCCCTGACGTCCGATGGCCGGAGATTCTGAGAAGACGCGAGACGATGGACAGGCCCAGCAACTCCCGAGCGCCCAGCGCGCCCCTCGAGCGGGGACGCACCCGACGCGTACGGGCGCACTGTGGACTGCGATGGCCGCCGGGCTCGTCTTCCTCGTGGTGGTGCTCGTCTTCATCCTCGAGAACCTCCAGGACGTGAAGGTGAGCTTCTTCGGCGCCCACTGGACGATCCCCCTCGGCGTGGACCTGCTCCTGGCCGCTGTGCTGGGGGGTCTCGTCGTGTTCACCGCCGGCGCCATCCGCCTGCTCGATGTGCGCCGGTCGGCGCGTCGCAGAGCGCCGGTCGACCAGCCGCCGAGCTCGACCTGAACGCTGCGGATTGTCAGGTTCTGGCCTTGGGCAGCCGCCCGCCGCAGCCGGCGCCTCGCGGTACCCGAGTCGCGTTACCCGCCTATGCTCGTTCCATCCGGGCGCCTGTGAAGTAGCGCAGCGCACGCGAGCGTGTCGGTTCTCGCGCCGACGCGAGCGTTGGTCACCGGTTTCAACGCGGAGCTGTAGTCACCCCTGGAGCTCGGATAGCTGTGAGACGACGGATGGGACGCGGCGCGCACCGCAAGACGGCTAGTCCTGGTCGGAGGATCGTGACCGCGGGAGCAGGGCTCGTCCTGGCGGTGGGCATCTGGTACGGGGTCGCAGGGCAGTCCGAGCTCTCCAGCGGGCCCCTCCCCTCCCCGGCCACGCTCGGTCGCTCCGCGACCACCACCACACGGCCCCACGCGACCACCAACACGCCGGCTCCCACTACCACCACGACACGGCCCCCCGCGACCACCACGACGCCGGCTCCCACGACCACCACCACACGGCCCCCCGCGACCACCACCACGCCGCCTCCCGCCACGACCAGCACTCCCGGGGAGCGACTGCCGACAGTCGGCACCTTTCGGGTCGCGACAGCCCGGCTCACACTGATCGAAGGCGGACCGACACCTCAACCTCTGCCGACGACCGTCTGGTACCCCGAGGGCAAAGGAGAGCACCCGCTGCTCGTCTTCTCGCAAGGGTTCTGGGAACCGGTCTCGGCCTACCAGGTACTGCTCAGGGACTGGGCCTCGGCCGGCTTCGTGGTCGCGGCACCGACCTATCCCCACACCGATCCGCCCCCTCACCCGTACACACGATCGACACCCACAGGGACAAACATCCGTGACGCCGACGACATCGTGAACCACCCCGCCGAGCTGCGATTCGTGATCCAGTCGGTCCTCGCCGACGCCGACGAGCCGGACAACGTGCTCTTCGGGCGCGTCGACGCGGCAGAGGTGGGCGTCGTCGGGCACTCCGACGGGGGCGACGTCAGCCTCGCCGTCGCGGCCGACTCCGCCGACTTCACACCCAAGGTGAAGGCGGTGGCGGTGCTGTCAGGGGCCGAGCTGCCCAACTTCTTCGGCGGCGAGTACTTCACACCGAAGCTACCCTCCGTGCCGCTGCTCGCAGTCCAGAGCCGGACAGACGTCGTGAACTACCCGTCGTGCAGCGTGCAGCTGTACGACGGAGCACCCGAGCCGAAGTGGTATCTCCAGCTCTCAGGGGTGAGCCACCTCGCGGGCTACACCACAGCTCCGTCACGAACAGTCGTCGCCAAGGTCGTCGCCCGGTTCTTCACCGCGGAGCTCACGAACCGTCCGTCGGCCATGACCGGCATCTCATCGGTCGCGGACACGACATTCTCGTCGATCTCGGACGCGACGGTGGCGCCCGCCCAACCTGGGCCGTCGGCCTGCGACGAGACGCCCTGAGCGTCGTGGTCTCCGGGCACGCCTCGTCAGGTCCGCTTGGTCGCACGAATCGAGAGGAATCGAAAATTGAGAACCGTCGAAAAGTTCGCAGCTCACCAGCGGGCGCGGGTCACCCAGTCAGCATGCAGACGCCGATCGAGGTCCTCTGCAAGCTCCTCTCGCCCGGTGCGGACCAACCGCTTCGCGTAACTCGGAACGTAGAACGCGTCGGCGGGGCTTTCGTAGCGACGCGCCTCCATCGGATCGGGCTGCGGATCGCGCAGGGTCAGATGCTGCTGCCGCCAGCTCTCGAGCACGCCTGCAAGATCGGCCGCGACCCGCTCGTGATCCGTGGAGCCTCCTTCGCCACCTCCGGCGGCACCGGAACCGGCGAGGAGGTTGGCCGTCATGTACCGATCGCTTTCGATCGCGTACAACTGCTCGCGGTCCAGACGCCAGCACCCGGGGTGGAGGGTTCTGATGTAGAGGTGCTCGGCCGTGCGCACCGCCCGCTGGTACGTATAGGCGCCATGGCTCAAGATGAGCCGGTCGCGCCCGGTGAACGGCGCACCACGCACTGCGGGCGCGAACGACTCGCCCTCCCAGTCCGCGGGCACCTCGATGCCGAGCAGCTCACAGACCGTAGGACACACGTCGAGCTGGTAGGCGAGGCCCGCGACGTGGCGACGCTCGCTCGGAACCGCCGTCGTGAGACCCGGCCAGTGGATCACCATGGGGATGTGATGCGACGCCTCGTTGGCCATCGGGTGGTCCCCGTAGCAACCGTTCTCGCCCAGGCACTCGCCGTGGTCCGAAGTCACGATCACCGCCGTCTCGCCGGCGATGCCGAGATCCGCGAGCTCTTCCAAGAGGATGCCCAGGTGGTGGTCCCAATAAGCCACCGCGCCGTCATAGCCGTCGACGAGCACCTCGAAGTCGCTCCGTGAGCGAATTGCGTCCGGCATGGTCTCGGCATTCGGCGAGCGCGGCGGAGGAACCGGCCACGTGCCGTCGCCCTCGTACAGGTCGAGGGCAGAATGGGGGCCGTAGAGCTGGGCGTGGGCCCAGATCGTCTCCTCGTCCGGCCACGCCGGCGCTCGGCCCGCCTCCGATGCCCGGCGCGCCCAGGTCCCCGGCTCGAGGTACGGGGTATGAGGATCCCAGAAGTGCACCTGGAGGAACCAATTGTCGTGCCGACCGTTGCGTTGCAGCCACTGCCGCGCGGCGGCGGTGACGGTGGCCGCGTCCTCGTCGTCACCGTTCGAGAGGGAGGGCTTCAGCCACTCCCGAAAGTTCCCGAGGAACCAGTACGCCATGTGGCGTTCGGGGAAGCAGGAGATCGAGGTGGTGTAGGTCCCGTTTCGGTAGAGGTGCCCTCCGAAGAAAGGTGCGTAGCGCGTTCGATCGAACAGCCGGATGTCCGCCGCCGGGCCGAAGTTGCCGATCGCACCCGTCGTGATCCCGAACTGCCCGCTCGTCAGCGCGGCCCTCGACGGCGCACACGGCGTGTCGGAGGCGTAGCAGCGGTCAAGCACCACCGATTCTCGCGCGAGCGAATCCAGGTTCGGAGTGATGTCTCGCTCATAGCCGTACGGGCCGGTGTGGTCGGCCCTCAGCGTGTCGACGTCGACGTAGAGAATCCGGATCGCAGAAGCGTAGCCCCAGGGTCGGCCGGGACGAGCGGATCACGTCGAGCCCCCGCACGTCTGGGCAGGCGCGGCGCCGTCGCCTCAGGACACCAGGAGCTGTCCCGCAGAAGGGAACCTGCTCTCCCTCGCGAACTTGTAACGTGTGATCCAGCGAAGCGGCACCGCCGCATCGTCGACGAAGACGGAGAGGATCGACGTCGTGATCGTTTGCGTGCCGATAGACGACGCCGGGCGCGTGGACCCGAGATGGGGTCGAGCCGCCCGCGTCGCACTGGCGACGGTCGAGGACGGTGCCGTGAAGGAGTGGCGGGAGATCGGCGTGGCCTGGGATTCCCTCCACGACGCGGGAAGTGAGGCTGCCCACCACGCCAGGGTTGCGCGCTTCCTGCGCGATCAGCGCGTGGACACCGTGGTCGCCGACCACATGGGCCCTGGCATGAGCAGGATGCTCCAGACGATGGGCGTCACCGTGCAACTGGGCGCTGCGGGCGACGCCAGGACGGCGGTGCTCTCGGCGTCACCAGCCGCCTAGCTGCGCGGCGGGATGACCACGGTGGCACCGAGCGCGCGAGGGGCCCGGCGGCTCTCATGACCGGCGACCGGTTCGAGCGGCACACGAAAGCGGGTCCGGTGCCAGCCGGAGCATCGCGCCGGTGATCGCCGCGCCACAGCAGCACTACCGGGCCCGAAGCCTTTGGCTGGATCAGATCGGGGAACCGCTGGCCCCTCGCCTCGGCCTGTCCGGCGAAGCCCATTTCGACGTGGCGATCGTGGGGGCGGGCTTTACCGGTCTGTGGACCGCGTACTACCTGAAGCGCTCCCAGCCTGACGCCCGGATCGGCGTGGTCGAGCGCGAGATCGCCGGCTTCGGAGCGTCGGGTCGGAACGGGGGGTGGGCGTCCGGCGGGATCGCTGGGAGCTGGAGCACCTACGAGAGGCACCATGGACGGGACGCGGTTCGGCGTGCCGAGCAGGAGACCTATTCGACCGTCGACGAGATCGGTCGCGTGGTCGAGCGTGAGAAGATCGACTGCGGCTTCGACAAGGGTGGCAGCCTCACGCTCGCGATGACCGCTCCCCAGGAATCCCGTGCTCGCGCACGGCTCGATGCCGCTCGCAGGCACGGGCTCGGCGCGGACGACCTGCGAGCGCTCGACCGAGGCGAGCTGGACAGGCTCGTCAACGTGCCGGCCTGTCGGCTCGCTCTGTACACTCCGCACTGCGCGCGAGTCGACCCCGCACGCCTGGTGCGCGGCTTGGCGGACGCGTGCGAGCGGGCGGGTGTCGTGATCCTCGAGCGGACCGAGGCGATCGAGCTCGCGCCGCGCCGAGTGCGATGCCGCAACGGCCTCGTGACTGCCGATCACGTCATTCGGGCAACTGAGTCCTACACCACGCAGCTGCCCGGAGAGAGGCTCCGATACCTGCCGCTCTACAGCCTCATGATCGCGACCGCACCGCTCTCGGACACGATCTGGAACGACCTCGGCTGGCAGGAGGGGCTCACGATCCGAGACGAGCGCCACCTGTTCTTCTACGCCCAGCGGACGACGGATGGTCGCATCGCCATCGGCGGACGCGGCGCACCCTACCGCCTCGACCGGCCGATCGACGAGACGAGCGAGCGCAACCGCGGCGTGTACGAGCGGCTACGAGCGACGATACGACGCCACTTCCCGCAGGCCGGCGATGCGGTCGTCACGCATCACTGGGGAGGACCGCTCGCGGTGCCGAGGGACTGGTGCATGAGCGTCCACTACGAGCCCTCGACGGGGTTCGGCTGGGCAGGCGGCTATTCAGGTCATGGCGTCGTCGCTGCCAACATTGCGGGCCGCACGCTCGCCGACCTCGTCCTGCGTCGAGAGAGCGACCTCGTGAGCCTGCCCTGGGTCGGCCACGGATCCCGCAGATGGGAACCGGAGCCGCTCCGTTACCTCGCCTCCCAGGCGATCGTCAACGTCTTGGCGGCCGCCGACCGCTATGAAGACCGCAGCGACCGGCCGGCGCGCTGGACCTGGGCGGTCGCCCCGTTCACCCAGCCGTCGTAGTC
This sequence comes from Actinomycetes bacterium, assembly GCA_021801615.1. Classification (GTDB taxonomy): domain Bacteria; phylum Actinomycetota; class Acidimicrobiia; order Acidimicrobiales; family RAAP-2; genus JAJYVT01. The sequence goes on along the minus strand of JAJYXS010000088.1, from coordinate 8,429 downwards.
CGACGGATCGCGAGGTCCGGCCCCGCAGAGGGTCCGGCCCCGCAGGCCAGCAGAGGAGAGGACGTTGGGACGAGAGGACCTTCGACCTACGGACTCGGGGTCGTTCGGCCCTGCCTGGGCCCTGGCTCCCCTCGTAGCGTGATCGTATGGCGATGCCGGTCTCTGATCTCGAAAGCCCAAGCCCGGCGGTCTTCCTCCAGGATTTCGTGGACGTGGACGCACCGGAGCGACTCGTCAGCGGACGCCTGTGCGCGGGCCAGAGGTGGCTTGCACGGCTCGCGAGCGCTGCCGGCTGCGACGCAGAAGGTCGACTGGACGAGCTCGGCCACTCCCGGCTGCTGATCACCCATGAGGTCCGCGTACGCGTCGGACGGCCGAGCCGCTCGAGGACGGGTGTCGTCGTGCCGTTGCGCTGGGAGGATGCCGAGCACCCCGGCGCCGTCCCGGTGCTCGACGGCAATCTCGAGGTTGCGCAGATCGGACCGCGGCGAAGCCGCGTCGTCCTCTACGCGTCCTACCGACCGCCCCCAGCGGAGGCGATCCGGGCGACAGAACCGCTCGACCAGGCCCTCTTGCAGCGCGTCGCCGAGTCGACGGTTCGTAGCTTTCTCTGCAGGATGGCTGAGACGCTGCAGAGCTGGCCGCTCGAGGACCACACGCCAGGCTGACCGATCGAGCCGGGACGGCGACCGATCGAGCCGGGACGGCGGGCTCATGCCGCATGCACGTCGGCAGGGACCTCGGCGCGGCTGTCGGCGACGGCGCGGCTGTCGGCGACCTCGGCTGCCTGTGCCGGCGCGTGAGCTTCGTGCCGGCGTCTTCTCGCCTCGCGCGCCTCTGCCGCCATCACCTCGAAGGACTGCACCCTTGCGAGCGCCTCCTCCACCTCCTGATCGCTCGCGAGGATCCGAACGAGTGCACGCGGGGACGCGAGTGCACGCGGGGACGTCTGTGCCCTCCCCGTGATCCCGGAGGTCTGTGCCCTCCCGGCCATCTCGCCGATCCCCGCCGTCACCGCCCTCCCAAGCTTGCCGGCCGTCCGGGAACCGCCGGCCGTCCGGGCAATGCCGCCCGGGCCGCGCGCCGCGCGACGAAGCGCGCCTGCTCCCCAGACGAGAACGACGAGCCCGGCCATCGAGAAGAGGGTCATATGTGCCATGTCCTCGGTCCTCGCCTCGCTTTCTCCTCGCTCGCCGCCATCGCTGTTCTCTGCGCCCGGCCTCCAGTGCCCGCCATGCCGCACGCTGCGCGGGGCACACCGCACGCTGCGCCCGCTACACCGCACGCTGCGCTGGGCACACCGAACCTGCGCCGGGCACGCCGGACCCGTGACCCTGCGCCGTTCGCTGAGCCCGACCATGCCCACGTGCTTCGGCTCCAGTTGTGGTCCGACGAACGTCCCGTCGGAAGGGTCCAACGTCCCATCCACCCACCGGGAGGAACCTTCCCGGCAGCTCCATCGGGCGGATCCCGAGGTTCCGAGGCCGGACCAGGCCGTTCTCGAGGCCGTTCTCGAGGCCGGTCCAGGCCGTTCTCGAGGCCGTTCTCGAGGCCGGCCCGAGGCCGTTCGAGGCTGTTCTAGGCTCCAGCCGGTGGAGATCTGGCCGGGGGCGCCCTTTCCACTCGGCGCCGTCTACGACGGCGCAGGCACGAACTTCTCTCTGTTCAGCGAGGTCGCCGAATCGGTGGAGCTGTGCCTGTTCGACCTGAACGGCGTCGAGACGCGCGTCCGGTTCTCCGAGGCGGACGCCTACTGCTGGCACGGCTACCTGCCGGGCGTCGGTCCGGGCCAGCTCTACGGGTTCAGAGTTCACGGCCCCTACGATGCGGCGTCCGGCGCGCGCTGCAACCCGGCCAAGCTCCTCCTGGACCCCTACGCGACGGCCGTGGACGGCACCGCGTCCTGGAACCCCGCGCTCTACCCGTACCCGCTCGGCGGTGACGACCTCGCCCGCGACGACACCGACTCGGCACCGTACATGCCCAAGGCCGTGGTGACGAGCCCCTACTTCGACTGGGGCCACGACGTCCGGCTGGAGCGTCCCTGGCACGAGACCGTGATCTACGAGGTCCACCCGAAAGGCTTCACCGCGACGCACCCGGGCGTCCCACCCGAGCTGCGAGGCACCTACGCAGGGCTCGCCCATCCTGCCGCCGTGTCCTACCTCCAGGAGCTGGGTGTGACGGCAATCGAGCTGCTCCCCGTGCACCAGCACGTCGACGAGCACGAGCTCGTCCGTCGGGGGCTCACGGACTACTGGGGGTACAACTCGATCGGCTACCTCGCTCCCCACAACGGCTATCGCGCCTCGAAGGACCCGGCACTCGTCGTGCAGGAATTCAAGTCCATGGTCAAGTCGCTCCACGAAGCAGGGATCGAGGTCATCCTCGACGTCGTCTACAACCACACCGCCGAAGGGAACCACCTCGGCCCCGTGCTCTCTTTGAAGGGAATCGACAACGCCGCCTACTACCGGCTCGACGAGAGGAACCCCCGCTTCTACGTCGACACGACCGGCACCGGGAACTCCCTCAACATGCGTCACCCCCACGTGCTCCAGCTCATCATGGACTCGCTGCGCTACTGGGCCGTCGAGATGCACGTCGACGGGTTCCGTTTCGACCTGGCCGCGAGCCTTGCTCGTCAGTTCCACGACGTCGACCGGCTCTCGGCCTTTTTCGACCTGATCCAATGCGATCCCGTGGTGAGCCGACTGAAGCTCATCGCCGAGCCCTGGGACCTCGGGGCCGGTGGCTACCAGGTCGGCAACTTCCCGCCGCTGTGGTCGGAATGGAACGGAAGATTCCGAGACACCGTGCGCGATTACTGGCGGGGAGCAGCCGGCGTGCTCGGCGACCTCGCCTACCGGCTCACCGGCAGCTCCGACCTCTACGAGTCCCAGAGCCGCCGGCCCTACGCGAGCATCAATTTCGTGACCGCGCACGACGGCTTCACCTTGAAGGACCTGGTCAGCTACGAGCACAAGCACAACGAGGCCAACGGGCTCGCCAATCGCGACGGGACCGACGACAACCGCTCGTGGAATTGCGGGGTCGAGGGCCCGACCGACGACGAGAAGATCGTGTCGCTCCGTCGTCGCCAGCAGCGCAACTTCCTGGCGACGGTCCTGCTGTCCCAAGGGGTGCCGATGCTCTGTGGCGGCGACGAGATCGGCCGAACGCAGCAGGGGAACAACAACGCCTTCTGTCAGGACAACGCGTTGTCGTGGTTCGACTGGGAGCACGTCGACACGGAGCTCCATGCCTTCACCACCCGTCTCGTGCGCTTGCGCCTCGACCATCCGGTCTTCCGGCGCCGACGCTTCTTCCACGGACGGCCCATCCGCGGTGGGGAGCTCGCCGACATCGCCTGGTTCCGCCCCGATGGCCAGGAAATGCGCGACGAGGACTGGGCGGTCCCCAGTGCTCGTGCTCTCGGGATGCTCCTCGACGGCGACGCCATCCCCGATCCAGGCCCTCGGGGCGAGCGGATCCGAGACGAGACGTACTGCCTGCTCCTGAACGCGGGGGACGGCCCCGAGACCTTCGTCCTCCCCGGCGAACGCTGGGGCCGGAGCTGGGTCGAGGAGCTGAGGACGTCCCTCCCGAGCAGCTCGCGCGCCGACGCGCGTGCCCTCCCAGCTGGAGCTGGCCTGGTCGTCGCGCCCTTCGAGCTGGTGCTGCTGCGTCGCGTGCCCTAGCTCGGCCCTAGCCCGCCCTAGCCCCACCCTGGCCATCCCACGACGCAGATGCGTCGGATCGTGGCTTCCATCGAGGTACCTGCTGGTAATCATGCCAGATTGCCTTGCATCTGCGGATCTGGTACTGGTAGCCTTCCGAGGTGTCCATCGCACCGGGGCCGTCGCGGCGCCGAGGGGTCAGGCGCCCTGGACGCCGCACCGACGGCACCCGGTTCCTCGTGACCATCCTCGCAGCCGCCCTCGTGACGTTCCTCGCAGCCGGCACCCTCCTCGCCGCAAGGGGGGCGCCTGCAGCGGCCGCGACCAGCAAGCACTCCGGAACCGTCGTCGTGCTCACGGCCGGTTCGCTCGAGACGATCATGAAGACAGCCGTCGAGCCCGGGTTCCACAAGGCGACGGGCTACACGGTGACAGACATCTCGGGCGGGTCGACAGGGCTGGCCCAAGAGGTCAAAGGCGGCGTCCACAAGGCTGACGTGTTCTGGAGCGCGGCGCCGACATCGGACAACCAGCTCATGGGATCGGCCAACGGGAACTGGGTCAGGTGGTACCTCACGTTCGCCACCACCTCCCTCGTCCTCGGGTACGAACCGGCGGACCGGTACGCCTCGACAATCGAGCACCGGCCGTGGTGGAAGGTGATCACGAAGCGAGGCTTCCTGGTGGGGCGCACGAACCCGGTCACAGATCCGAAGGGCCGGCTGACCGTCGACGCCCTGAGGGAGGCGGCGAGGCAGCACGATGACCCCGCCGTCGGGGCCATCGTGGCGAGGAAGACAACGGTGTTCACAGAGACAAGCCTCGTCGGCCGCCTGCAGGCCGGTCAGCTCGACGCGGGGTTCTTCTACGCCGTCGAGGCGTCGGCCGCGCACTTCCCGTTCGTGGCGCTCAGCGGCGTGTCCGAGAAGGCGGACTTCACCCTGACGATCTTGTCGAAGGCCCCGCACCCCGAGGCCGCCGTCGCCTTCGTCGCCTATCTCCTGTCGCCGCCGGCGAGGAGGCTGCTCGCCGAGCACGGCCTGACGGAGCTGGCCAGCCCGAAGCTGACCGGGGACGAGTCGGCGGTGCCGGCGGCCCTGAGGAAGGTCATCGAGCGGTGATGCGGGGGGGCCTGCGCAGCCCCCTCCATTGGCTCGGGGCGCTCCTGCTCGTCTACCTGGGCGCGCCCATCGTCTACTTCTTGTACCGGCTCGCCACCACCCCGGCGCGTGGGTTCCACGACCCCGGCCTGCTCCCGGCCTTCTGGGTGTCGCTCCAGGGAGCCTCCATCGCCACCGCCGTGGTGACGCTGCTCGGGGTGCCCCTCGCCTACGTCCTCGCACGCCGCAGGGGTCCGCACGTCGCGCTGCTCGCGACGCTCGTGATGGTGCCGCTGGCGGTGCCGCCCGTCATGAGCGGGATCCTTCTCATCTACGTGCTCGGGCCGTACACGCCGATCGGGAGCTTCTTCGGCGGGCATTTGACCGAGTCGCTCACCGGGGTGGTGCTCGCCCAGTCGTTCGTGTCCGCACCCTTTCTCGTGGTGAGCGCCCGAGCCGCCTTCGGCGCGGTGGACCCCGCGCTCAGCGATGCCGCGGCGGCGCTCGGCCACGGCCCGCTTGCGCGCTTTCTGCGCGTGGAGGTCCCGGTCGCCGCCCCAGGGATCCGGGCAGGGATGGTGCTCGCCTGGCTGCGGGCCTTCGGCGAGTACGGCGCGACCGTCGTCGTCGCGTACCACCCCTCCTCGCTCAACGTGTACACCTACATCCAGTTCGCCTCGACCGGCCTGCCGGGAACCGTCGCACCGACGGCGCTCGCCCTTGGCGTCGCGGCCGTGGCGGTGGCGGTCAGCCGGCTCGCGCTCCTGCGCTACCGGCGGCATCGGCGTGACACCAACGCCGTGCCGCTGCCGCGACGACCGGACCCTCCGGCGCCTGCCCCGCTACGCTTCGACGTGGACTGGCGACTCGGCCACTTCCGGCTTTCGGCGGCCCACCGCGCCGAGAGCCTGCGCCTGGCCGTGCTCGGGCCGTCCGGTTCCGGCAAGTCCGTGCTCCTGCGCTGCCTCTGCGGCCTGTACGGCCCGGGTCCTGGGCCTGTCGCCTACGGGGAGCACCAGGTCGAGACGATCCCGGTCGAGCGACGGCGCATCGGCTACGTGGGCCAAGGCTTCGGGCTCTTCCCGCACCTGAACGTCTGGGAGCAGGTGGTCTTCGCCCGCGATGCGGACCCGGGGATCGCGGCCTACTGGCTCGAAGCCCTCCATCTGGAGGGGCTCGAGCGCAGGCTTCCCTCCGAGCTGTCAGGGGGTCAGCGACAGCGGGTCGCCATGGCCCAGGCGCTCGCCCGCTCGCCCGACGTCCTGCTGCTCGACGAGCCGTTCTCCGCCCTGGACGCCCCTGTTCGCGTCGAGTTGCGTCGGGAGCTGCGGCAGCTCCAGCGCCGCGCCGCGATCTCGACGGTGCTCGTCACCCACGACCCCGAGGAGGCGGCTCTGCTCGCCGACGAGGTCGTCGTCGTGGCAGACGGCCGGGTCCTGCAGCAGGGGCCGGCCCGCGACGTCTACGACCGCCCGCGCTCCCAGGAGGTCGCGAAGCTGCTCGGCGTGCGCAACGTCGCTTCGGCGTCGGTCACGGACGACGGCCGGCTGCGCTGCGACGGCGGCACCCTCCTGCGGGCACCCACCGGCGACTTTCCCCCGGGAGCTCGCGTGCTGTGGCGGGTCCGGCCCTCCGACGTCGCGGTGTCGTTGGCGAACGTGGCCGGGCACGTGGCCGGATCGACAGCCGACGTCTTCGACGCGATCCTCGACGACCTCTCCTGGCTCGGCGAGCGGGTGGAGGCGCGCGTGGCCATTGGCCCAGGCCTGGTGCTCGAGGCAGACGGCGCACAGCTCGGCGAGCTCGCCGTGGGGGCACCCGTCGGGGTCAGGATCCCTCCCGGCGCCGTGCACGTCTGGGCGCCCCCGAGCCTGCCTGCTCAACCGGCTCTCGTCGAAGAGCGCGCCGGCTGAGCCCTGACGACGGGCATTCGGGCACGGGGTGCACGCGCGCCACGGCGTGCCCGTTCGCGCATCCGGCGGCTGCCGGCAATGCGGCGTGACGGAGCGCACGCCGCGCACGCGTCGAGGTGTCCGCGAGCGAGCGACGGGCCCATCGCTCGGCGCGCGCTAGATTCCCTTACGGTGATGCGGCATCTGGGCACCGGCCCCCTCGGATCGCGCGACCGCGCACGCGACTCGGCGCGCCAGCCGAAGGGCAGTACCCGGTGAGCCAATCGTCCTTCATCTTCGGTGCGCCCGTCCATTGTGAAGGCAGCGAATGCGGCCGGCTTCGGCGTGTGGTCATCGCCTCGGACGCGGAAGCCATCACCCATCTCGTGGTCGAACCGAGCCGTCCGCGCATGACCAGCAAGCTCGTTCCGATCGAGCTCGTCGAGAAGACCGACCCCGAGAAGATCGGGCTGCGCTGCACGCTCGCGGAGTTCGAAGCGCTCGAGAATGCGCGGGTGCTCGACGCTCGCAGTGAGCTGAGCGCCGACTACGAATCCGAGGCGGCGTCCGTCCAACCGGTGGGACCTCGGGGGCTCCACTTCGGCCAGGACGCGCTGAACCCGGACGGCCTGCCCGGCCCCAACGTGGACGGGACGTGGACAGGATTGCGCAAGGAGAGGCGGAGATTTGCCGAAGACACCCTCCCCGCCGGGGAGGGTGAAGTCTGGCAGGGTCAGCACGTCCACGCGTCCGACGGCCCCATCGGACATGTCCGCGGCGTCATCGCAGACTCAAGTGACCACGAGGTGAGCTACGTCCTCCTCGATGAAGGGCATCTCTGGGGTCGCAAGGAGGTCGCCATACCGAAAGAGGCGGTGAAGTTCGTCGTCGACGACGGAGTGCACCTCGGCATCACGAAAGAGCAGGTGGGAGACCTGCCCCCTTCGGACCTCGTCCGCTCCGAGTGAGCCGTTGGCGGCTGCTGACCGCACGCCGACACGCTCGGCGTGCGGCCCGAGCGCCTGGACGCGTCGGTCAGCGCCAGGACCCCGCCGACGGGCGGTCACGCCGTGGTCTCGAGGAGCAGGGTGAACGGTCCGTCGTTCACGAGCTCGACGTGCATGGACGCGCGGAACCGCCCCGTGGCGACCCTCGCGCCGAGCCCTCGCAATGCGGCGGCCAGCGCGTCCACGAGCGGCTCGGCATGCTCGGGGGGCGAAGCGTGGAGGAACGAAGGGCGCCTTCCCTTCACGGTGTCGGCATACAGAGTGAACTGGCTCACCACCAGCATCTCGCGCCCGAGCTCGGCGGCGGAGAGGTTCGTGAGGCCCTGAGCGTCCTCGAAGATGCGGAGGTTCCACAGCCGAGCGGCCATTCGCTCCGCGTGCTGGACCGTGTCGGTGTGCGTCACGCCCACGAACACGCAAAGCCCTGGACCGATCGAGCCGATCGTCTCGTCGCCGACCCGCACCGAGGCCGAGGAGACGCGCTGGACGAGCGCACGCACGCCAACGCCCTCAGCGCCGCTCCGCGAGACGACTCGCGGATGGATGCCGGTGGCTGTTCGCCAGAGGATCCGGCTCCTCGACGCGGACTTGTTCGTCGTCGTGGCGTCCGCGCTCGTCGCGCTCGGCGACCGCAGGACGCTCGCGGTTCCCGTCCGTGACGCCGACCTCACCTCGAACCAACGTCTCGCTGCTGAGCATCACGACACCACGATCCCATGACTGGCGAGCCGGCTAGGCTCGGGGCGTGGA
>JAJYXS010000164.1 GCA_021801615.1 Actinomycetes bacterium | reverse complement strand
ACAGGGGCGGTCGTCCTTGGCAGGTCTCCGAGCTCCAGGCGGACGCGATGATCGGCCCAGGTCTCGCGATCGTCCCGTGCGGCGGCGACGAGCACCGCGGCGTCATAGACGACACTCATGCGGATCGAGTGCGCGCCGGGTGAGCGACCTCGCCGACTACCCGGCGATGGGCGGCATCGAGCTCATCGGCGCTGAACGCGCCATGTTCCGCCTCCCACTCCGCGACGGCCCGCAATCCGTCGCGGACGAGGAGGGCACGCCGAGCTGCGGCGGTCATCCACGCCGAGACGCTGACGCCCTCCTCCGCCACCGCGGCGAGCACCTGGTCGTGCACCTCTGCATCGACGGTGATCGCGAGTTTGGGTGATGGACGGCCTCGAGGCATGCGAATACTCTACTACTACGGTAGTAGAGTCCGCAACGTGGGTACGTGCCTTGCGCTCCAGGAGCGCCGGGCACGAAGGCGCGCGCGTACGTGCCGTTCCGCGCTCCAGTGGCGACCGCGGGTTCCGCCGTTCTGGCGCGGCGTTCTGTGCGCGGTGAGGTGCGCGAGAACGCCGACTCGGCGTGCGTGGCCCGATGCGATTCCGCGGTCGTTCGGTGTGTTTTGCGTTCCGCCGGTCTGTGGTGCCTCGAAGACGGGAGTCTGGGACGCGCATTCGGGGGAACCTTCAGGAACGCCTTGGGCAGGCCGCGGGACTGCGCACCCCGACGTGGCGGCAAGGTGGAGTCGAAGAAGACGCCGGCGAGGACAGTGAACCGCTGGAAGCTGAGACTGCGGGCGCTAGGTCCCTCGGCTCGCAGGCGCCTTGCCAAGGGCGCTTTCGTCGATCCGATATGCATTGCGCATCCGCTTGTAGTCGAAGATGGCGCCCTGCGAGATGCGGTCGACCTTCAGCAGGCTGTAAGCCTCGAGTTCGCGCCGGCCCTTCGCCCAAGTGTCGGGCGAGAGGCCGTATTGTCGCTTCGCTACCGAGGGCGCGAGCCACTGCGGGCCGTTCCGGCCGCTCTGCATGTCGAGGAAGATGACGAGCATCCCCGTTGCTGTCCCAGATAGTCGGTTGATCCAGCCGAACTCCCAAAGGCCAACCGGCAGGCGGAAGTACGCTCGGATACCCCGTGGGGAAACAGGTCGCGAATACGTGCCGCCGGACCCGTCCTGACTAAGCAGCCGGACCTTCCCGGGCGTTCCGCGTCGCCGCTCCGATTCGATCAGCCTGTGGTCCTCGAGCCACGAGATGGCGTCGCCGACGCGGCGAGCGCCGTTGCGATCCGGGTCGCTCAGGTCGAGCGCCTCGGCCCAGACTCTCGCTGGCACTGCAGGGATGTCGTGCGGCGCCTTCGTGGCCAGCAGGACGATGCTGAGGTAGAGCTTCAGCCGGACCTCGCCGCCGCGCCCTCCGGTCAGGAGCTGAGCGAGCAGCGGAGGCGGCTCGTCCTCCTTCAGGCGGCGAACGAAGGTCTCGGCGAGGGGCACACCAGTCTTCCGTTGTGCCCGGTTAACGAGCCAGCGAAGGCGCTCGAGCGCCTGCTCGGACGGCTCTTGCCGAAACCTATGCACCTTTATGCCGGGGAGACCAGGGGTGGATGGGTGTGCAGGGGGTTCGGGGGCTTCGCTGTGATCCTTACTTCCCGGCACGAGCCTGATTGTAGGTCCGGCGCAGTCGCGCTATCGGTCCGGTGAGAAGCGACAGACCACTCCGACTAGAGGCCGTTCTAGCCATGGCGCAACCTCATACTTCTAAACGCTGAGCTGCCCTTTCATCGTCGGTACCGTCGTGATTGGCTACAAACCGGAGGCGTAGGAGGCCCGCTCGAACGAGCGGGCCTCCTACCGGCTCCACAAAAGAAGCGGGCCGTGCCGCCGAAAGCGGCGTGTCGCAAACCCCAGCTTACCGGGGGCACGGCCCTTAGCCCGGGGCGACCCGGAGAAATGGAGGGCCGCCGTTATGGCTGCTCAGTTGGAACCGCTGGACATCGGTCCCGTCGTCGTCGACCGGGACGGAGTCCACATCGTGGACTTCATCGAGACGGATCCGCACGTGCGCCGGCTATTCGTCGAGCGGGACGACTCGGAGGAGGTGCTCCACACGGTGCTGCGCGTCGGCTCGCAGGCTGTCGCCGTGGCACGCACCGACTTCGAGGCACACGTCGTGGAGCGCCGCTTCGAGGCGATGACACGTACCTTCGACGAGACCCTCGAGGCGGCCGTTGGGCGCATCAACGACATCAGCGCCCGGCTCCTCGAGGGCGACGAAGCGTTGCTCCCGAAGCTGCTCGACGACCTCAAGCAGGCAGTTGCTGCAGCGCTAGCGGAGACCTTCGACGAGGACTCGAAGTCGAGCGCCATCGCGAAGATCGAGGCGGTGCTCGACACAGCAGCGCAACGTCTCGACAGGAACGTCCGCATGACGCTCGATCCCGAGCTGCCCGACAGCCCGTTGGCACGGACGAAGAAGGACATTCTCACGACGGTGAAGGAGCAGGCCGGCGAGCTCCACAAGGAGGTGCGGGAGGTCGCCCTCGCCGTCTCGGCGAACAAGGCGCGGACGGAGGCCGTCGAGCTCACCGCGGTGAAGGGGTTCTCGTTCGAGGACCTGGTCGATCTCGGGGTCTCGTCGATTGCTGCCGTCCACGGCGACGTCGCCGAGCGTGTCGCCACGCGGACCGGCGCGAGCGGGACGAGGCACGGCGACGTGCTCGTCACACTCAGCCCCGAGGACACCTGCGGCCTCGACGTCCGGTTCGTCCTCGAGTGCAAGGATCGTCGCCTCGGCATGGCTAAGACGATGGAGGAGCTGGCGAGGGCGATCGAGAACCACGGGGCGACGGCCGCCATCGCGGTCTTCAGCCGGCAGGAGCATGCACCGTCGCCCCTGCCGTTCTCGTGGTCCGGGAGTCGCGCCATCCTCGTCGTGGACAAGGACGACCCCGACGAGGCGGCACTCCAGCTGGCCTACACGTGGGCACGCTGGGTCTGCCGCCGCGAGCTGACGGCAGACGGAGCGTCGCTCGATGTGGGCAGCATCGAGGCGCTCCTCAAGCGGGCGCGTCAGGCACTCGCCCGCCAGCAGGCGGCACGGGCGTGCTTCACCTCGGCGGTGAAGAAGATCGACGAAGGTTCGGGACACGTCTCGACGCTCGTCGAGGAAGTGCGCGCAGCGCTCTCCGAGCTGTGGGAGGAGCTGAACGCGACGTAAGTTACTGAGACGACTGGCGGCGCCTCGCGGGTGAACCCGGGGGCGCCGCTGGTGCGCGTCAGGCCCTGCTTCTAGCCGCAGCGGAAGGCGGCTTAGTCGCAATACCACTTAGTTAAGGTCTCGGGACCGGCCTCCTTGGCTCCTGGGCCCGGCCCGAGAGGCGCCGACGATGACGATCGTGTCGCGCGGCGATGCCGCTGGACGGGGTGGGTTCGCGTGCTCGGCCCGTTTCTTCGGCCACTTGGACATCTTGCGCTTGATCACCCGTGGGTTGGCCCGCAGTCGGCGGGTGTTCAACCTCGACAAGATCTCGGCGGTC
>JAJYXS010000142.1 GCA_021801615.1 Actinomycetes bacterium | reverse complement strand
CGTCCTCGCAGGGGCTGGTCGGGGCGACGACGAGGACGTCACCGGGCTTGGCCTGCTCGACCGCCACGTGGATCATCCAATTGTCGCCGGGCGCGACCTCGACGGTGAGCGCGTTGCCCGCCACCTTGATCGGCCGGTAGATCGGGCGCAGGCAGGAGGCCAGCAGCCCGGTGCGCCCCTGGGCTTCGTGCACCGTGGCGACGCCGAGCTCGCCGAGCGCGTCGATCACGTCGAGGTCGGTGCGTGCGACGTTCTTGACCACGACGGCCATGTTCACACCCCTCTTGTTCTTCTTGTCTTCTTCTCGAGCCTTCGTCCCGAGCTTGGGCTGTCCCCGGCCCCGATGGCGCTGGTGGGGCACGTCGCCTCGATGGGCTCGGCGGTCTCGGTCATGGTAACGCCACGACGTCGCCGTCAGCCCGAGCCCACAGGCGCAGGCTTGTAGGCTGCGCGCTGCCTGGCGCTCCCCGCCTGTGCCCAGCCGAGCCGGAGGGTGGCATGCAGCTCAGCCACCCGCCGCAGTCTCGTCACCGGCGAGCCATCGTGCCCCTCGCGCGTAGAGCTCCTCGACCGCCGGGCCGGTGAGCCCGGGCATGTCGGGCTTGACCGTGTAGCCGATCCTGGTCTGCAGGTAGGCGAGGTGGCGGTAGCCCGCAGGGAAGCTCTCGAGGAGCCCGCGGTCGAGCTCGAGGCGCGCCGACGGATCGACCGGGTCGATCCTGTCCTTCTCGTAGATGGGCTGTCGTTCCACAAGGCCCCAACGATCCTCCCGGACGGCGAAGAAGTCGTAGAAGCGACCGGTGCAGACGACGTCGCACCACACGTCCTCGACGAGGGCGCGCTGGGAGATCGTCATCTTGGTCTGGGCGACGGCGTGCTCACCGGCGACGTCGACGGTGGTGCCGCCGAGGAAGTGCAGGATGCGCACGCCCCGAGCGGCACCCTCCCGGCTCGTCGCGATGAAGTCGTCGACCGAACCCTGGAACCACGTGGCGTTCATGCGGCCCGGCTGGTGCCAGACCTTCCTGAAGCGGTCCCAGTTCATCGCGTCGCGCCAGATCGCCCACTCCTCGACGAGGTCCCGGATGACGGCGCGCTCGGCGCAGGGCTGTACGTGGCCTCCTCGTCCACACCTTGTCCATGCCACGTCCATGCCCATGCCCATGTCCATGCTGTGCCTGTGCCTGTGCCTGTGCCCGGCCGCTGCGCTATGACAGCGGCGGCTTGAAGCCCTTCGGCGGGCCGATCCATGTGCCGAGAGGCGTCATCACTGTGGGTGCGGTGTTCTGGAAGAAGCGGTCCAGGTCGTTGCACGTGGCCGGCGTCCCCTTGAACCTGCCGCACGCGAGGTGAGGTGCTCCCTGGACGACGGGACCCCTGAAACCCCTCGCCTTCGCGAGCACGTTCGCCGGCGTGACCTTCTTGTGGGCCCTCAGCAGCTCGGTGTCGAGCTTCGCGACGGTCACCACCTGGCCGAACGCGTCAGCGGCCCAGGCGTTGAACGCGACAGGACCCTTGCCGTACAGGCTGAACACCTTCTCCATGGCCGGGACGGCCGGTGTCGGCGAGCCGGGCAGCGGGTTCGCGCTCAGGTAGTACCAGTCGTGCGGCAGCTTCCCGCCGTCGGCCTTCGCGACTGTGGGCGTGTCACAGGGCACGTTCACGAGCACCCTCGTCTTCGTGGCGATGCCCAGCGACTTGAGCGTGAGGTAGGTGTCCGAGCATGCCGGGCCGCCGCTGCTGACGCTGATGAGCAGTGTGGTGTGGCCCACGTGCGCGGCTTCGAACGGCGCGGAGAAGTTGGTCGCCGCCGATGTGAAGCCCACCTTGTAGATGGTGTGGATGCCGACGTACCTGAGCGCGTCGTCGACCACGCCGGCCTGGTACACGTTGCCGGGGATGTTGGACGGGTAGACGAGCGAGACGCTCTTCACGTGCAGGTTCTTGGCGAAGGACGCCATCGGCGCCTCGACCTGGGTCGCTGTGTCGAACAGGATGAAGCCGTACGGGTCCTTCTCGTCGACCGTGCTGATCGACACGCCGAAGAAGATCGGTTTCTTCGAGGGCACGAGCGCGGACTCGAGCACTGTGTTGCCGATGTCGATCGCACCCGCGACGACGGCGGAGATCGCGCTGTTGTCGGCGAACTCCTGCCCACAGGTGGTCGCGCTGGACACCGTTGTCGGGATCGCGCAGTAGACGGCCTCGAGCGGGTGGCCATCGATCCCGCCCGCGTGCTGGTTGACGTAGCTCACCGCCACCTTGGCCCCTGTCGTCCACACCGGCGCGATCGCGTTCGTCGATGGCTGCTGGTTGACGACGCCGATGGTGATCGGTGAGAGCTTCGGGTTCGCCTTCCCGTGACCACCGACGTACGCCGCGTAGTCGGTGACGGGCTTGAGCGCCGCCCCGGCGGGCCCTGCGCCCGCGGCCAGCACCCCGAGCATCCCGAGCACCAGCCCGAGTGCAGCCGCGGCGAGGGGTCTTACAGGCCCTGAAGAACGTTCGAGCATGTCCACTCTTTCTTCTTGGCGTGTGTGCCGTGTGTGCCGTGGTTCTGCATGCTGCTCTTCTCTTCGTCTCTCAGCGCGGTCGCGCCCCTCCTTCCGTCGTGGCAGCGTCACCGAGATAGCTCGCAACGAGCAGCTCGCGGTCCTCCCGGACCCGCGCAGCAGGCTCGTGGAGGACGACGTCGCCGTGGAGAGCACGTAGCAGCGGTCGGCGATCTCGAGGGCCAGCGGTACGTGCTGCTCGACGAGGAGGACGCCGCAGCCGTGCTCGCTCGAGTACTCGCGGACGACGGGGAGCAGGCGCTCGACGAGCACCGGCGCAAGCCCGAGGCTCAGCTCGTCGAGGAGCAGGAGCCCAGGACGCCGCGCGAGGTTCCGTGCGACCGCGAGCATCTGTTGCTCACCTCCCGACAGCAGCCCTGCAGGCCGGTCACGCAGCTTGCGCAGTGCCGGGAAGTAGTCGTAGACGACCGTTGGGTCGATGGTCTCGCCTCGGTAGCCGAGCCGGAGGTGCTCGGCGACCGTCAGCCCGAAGAAGACTCCACGACCCTCTGGCACGTGGGCGATGCCCGCCCGGGCGCGCTGGGTCGGCGAAAGCCGCGCGAGGTCGCGGCCCTTGTAGCGGACCGTCCCTCGGGACGGCGTCACCAGTCCCGAGACGACCCGTAGCGTCGTCGTCTTCCCCGCCCCGTTCGGACCGAGCAGGGTCACGATCTCACCGGGGTGCACCTCGAGGTCGATCTCCCTGATGACGTCAGCCTGGCCGTAGCCTGCCGAGACCTTCTCGAAGGAGAGCGCAGGCTCGCTCACCGGTCCCCGGCCTCCGGGGCGGTGAGCCGCGCCCCGTCGCGCTCCGGCGCGCGGCGCCCAGGCGACGCGACGGCGACGTCGGTGCCGCGCTCGATCTCCGCCGCGGCGCTGGTGCCGAGATAGGCGGTCAGCACGCGCGGGTCGTTGCGCACCTCCTCGGGCGTGCCCCTCGCGATGACCCGGCCGAAGTCGAGCACGTAGATCTCGTCACAGATGCCGAGCACGAGCCCCATGTCGTGGTCGATGAGCAGCATCGGCAGCCCGCCGTCGACGAGCCGGCGGAGACGCTGGCCGAAATCCTCGCTCTCGCGAGTGTCGAGGCCGGCGGCGGGCTCGTCGAGCAGGAGCAGGCTCGGCCGCTCGACGAGGGCGCGCGCGACGCCCACGAGCTTGCGACGTCCCTGGGGCAGGTCGCTCGGCATCTCCTCGGCGACGTCTTCGAGGTCGAGGAGGGCGAGCGCCTCCTCGGCCAGGCGTTCGGCCCGCGGCTGGCGCCCGAAGACGATCTCGGCGCAAGAGGAGCCCAACGACGGGCGTCGAGCGGCGACCGCGAGGTTCTCTCGAACGGACAGGTCGTCGAAGAGCTCGATCGTCTGCCAGGTCCGTGCGAGGCCGAGGCGCGCCCGGCGATGCGGAGGCAGGCTCGAGATGTCGCGACCTTCGAGGTGCACGGTGCCCGAAGCCTGGACGAAGCCGGTGATCGCGTCGACGAACGTCGTCTTTCCGGCGCCGTTGGGCCCGATCAATCCGACGAGCTTCCCTTCGCCGACCTCGAGCTCCACGTCGTCGAGCGCGAGCACCGCGCCGAAGGCCACCGAGACGCCCCTCGCCTGGAGCACCGGGGTCATGGCGTCACCTCCACGGGCTGCAGGCTCTTCCCCGGCCGCCCGGCGCCGCCGCTCTGTGCCTCGCGACCCGTCAGCGCGTCCTGGCTCGGGCTCTTCGTGCCACGCGGCCAGCGGTGGCGACGCTTGCCGTAGAAGAGGAAGGTGGCCCCACCTTCGGGCCGACTGATGAGCGAGAAGACGACGAGGAAGCCGACCGCGAGGTTCAGCCAGTTGCCTTGCAGGCCGAACCAGTCCAAGAGCGCGTAGGCGAACAGACCCCCGATGTAGATGATGCCGCCGAAGATCCCGCCCGGGACGCTCGTGATCCCGGTGATGTACACGAAGGCGACGAGCCCCACGGCGATGAGCGTGCTGAAGCTCGAAGCGGTGATGGAGCCGTAGCTGTAGGAGAGGAGCACCCCCGAGACGCCGGCGATGGACGCCGCGATCGCGAAGCCGGTCAGCTTCACGTTGCGCACGTTCACACCGGTCGCAGCCGCCGCCCGTTCGTTCGCCCGGACCGCGAGCATCTGCTGGCCGAGCCCGGACCGCCGCAGGTTGGCGACGAGCAGCGCCACCACGACGAGCACGATCAGGCAGAACCAGCCGAACAGCGGGCTGGGCTCACCCCCGCCGAGGCCGTGGAACGAGGCGTTCGTGCCGAAGCTGAAGCCGAACAGCGACGGAGCTGGCACGGGCGCACCCGTCACGGACGCGCCCCAGCTCCCGTTGCTGAACCAGAATGTCTCGAGCGCGACCGTCGCGGCCAGGGTGACGACGGCGAGCTGCACCCCTCGCACCCGGAGCGCAGGGAACCCGAAGCCGACCCCGAGGAGCGTCGCTCCGAGGACGCCGAGGATCGCCGCCCAGGGGAAGCCGATCCCGAAATTGGTGAACAGGTGGGACACCATGAAGCCGGCCACGCCGGCAAGGCCGAGCTGCACGAGGGAGAGCTGCCCCAGGTACCCGGTGACGACGACGAGCGACAGCAACGAGATCGCGAAGATGCACGAGGTGATCAGCCCTTCTCTGAAGCCGAACGGCAGCGCCCACATGGCGACCGCGGCGAGCGGCACGAAGATGGCGGCCGTGCGCAGCGGCGCCACCGGGCGCGGGGCGCGAGGCAGCCGTGGCTCGACGATGTCGCCGCGCGGAGGGATCTTCCCGGCACGGAAGAACGTGGCGGCGACGAGCACGAGGAGGACGAGCAGTTCGTCGACGCCGGGCAAGGGGCCGCCGTTGCTCGTCGGGAACCAGCTCTGGGTCGACAGGTACAAGAGCACCGACTCGGCCATGCCGATGACGACGCCCGCGACGATGGTCGTCGTGAAGCCGGTGAGCCGTCCGAACATCGCCGCGGCGAGCCCGGGGACGATCATGAGGACGAGCGTGGAGGGGTCCACCTCGGCGATCGAGGCTGCCAGCATGCCCACGAGCCCCATCACGAGCGCCATGAGCACGGTGTTGCCCAACGAGTAGCGGTTCGGCGAGAGACCGAACAGCGTCGCGAACGCCTCGTTCTCCGCCGCCGCCCGCGTCCCGAGGCCGAAGCGCGTCCAGCGGTAGGCGGCGGCGACGAGCAGCGTGACCACGACCACGATCCCTGCCATCCACAGGTCGTAGTCCGGGACGATCACCCCGGAGATCGTCACGTTGCCGGCTGGGAGGATGGAGGGCTGCGGCTTCGCTGTCTGCCCGAAGGCGAGCACGATGGCCGCCTGCGCCGAGAGGAGGATACCCAGGGTGGCGACGAGCTTGGCGAGCGGCGCCTGGCGCCGAAGGGGCCGGACCACGCCGAGCTCGAAGACGATCCCGACCGCGGCGCTGAAGAGCAGCGTGAGCGTGATGGCCCAGCCCATCGGGAACGTCACCCCGAGATCGCCGGTCGCGAGCGCCCAGTAGCAGTAGCCGGCCAGCATCGCGATCGCGCCGGCGGCGAGGTTGATGACGCCCGAGCCACGGTAGCTCAGCACGACGCCGAGCCCGACCCCGGCGATCAGGGCGCCGGAGCCGAGCCCGATGACCGCGTAGGCGAAGATCTGTGAGGCCAACACGTGCTCAGGCTCCGAGGGTGGGGCGCGGGTGACCCGGGGACGACTCGAAGCGCGCGGGCACCCCGCAGCTCTCGAGCGATCGTTCCAGACGTGGCTCGCGGCTGTCAAGGAGCTGCAGCATCTCCGAGGACTCGCGTCGGGCGGCGGTGCCAGAAGCCGGGCGACGTCGGACGGTCATGAGCGGCACCTCTTGGTTCGTCGTCCCGCTGGGCATCCCCGGGCGAAGCTCGACCGAGCTCAACCGAAATTGCCGACGGAGCGTGCGTCGCGACCGGCCGCGGAGTGCAAGGCGCTCGTCACCCCGCTCAGGTGCGCGATCATCGCAGCCGCCGCGCGCTCGGGGTCCCGGCCGACGATCGCGTCGACGACGGCGGTGTGCTCGGCCAGGGACTGCTGGGGTCGTCCGGGGACGAAGATGGTCCTGTACTGGAACCGCACGAGCTGGGCCCTGAGCTCGCTCAGCAGTCGTCGGGCCGTGCCATGGCGGGAAGCATCGACGATGCACGCGTGCAAGCGCCGATTCGCGTCGGAGTAGGCCAGCAGGTCGCCGGCCTCGAGCAACGGCCCCATCTCGGCGTGGACGGCCCGGATCGCAGCCAGGTCCTCGTCGGTCGCGACGCTGGCTGCTTGCCGGGCCGCGAGCCCCTCGAGAACGGTTCGAACCTGGGTGATCTCGACAGCCTCCTTCTCGTCGATGACGCGGACGTGCGCGCCTCGGTAGGGCTCGCGGACCACGAGTCCTTCGTGCTCCAGACGCAGCAGCACCGACCGCACGGTGCCGCGGCTCGCGTGCAGACGGGCGCACAGGTCGGCTTCCACGAGCCGCTGCTGGGGCAGGAGGTCGCCGGCCACGATCTCCGCTCGGAGCTGGGCGTGGACGGCCTCGGCATGCTGAGCCTGCGTGGAGCGGGCGACGCGGCGCCCGGGCGCCGCGGCCACTCGTCGGGCGGTGCGAGGTGCAGGTGCACGGCTCCGTGCGCGGGAGCCCCCCGGCTGTCGCGCGATCACCGGCCGGAAGCTACATGAGTGTCTACGGAATTGTCAACAATCCGTTCGAACAATCCATCTCGAGGATCCAGCGGCCCCCTGGCGGCCGGAGAGCCCACGAGCATGTGGCAAGGTGAGGGCGGAGACGGCCCGCATGCGACGCCGAAGCGGTCGCCTCCGCAGGAAAGGGGCTGGCGTGATCGACGTCGACGAGATCGTCGCGCTGGACGTGCACACGCACGTATGGATGTCGGTCGGCGCGCGGGCCGGCTCGCTCGACCAGGTCGAGCACGGGCCCGAGGGCGCCGAGGCGATGGCTCGCTACTTCCGGACCGAGGTGACGGCGACGACCGTTCCCCAGATGGCGGACTACTACCGCAGGCGCAAGATGGCCTGCGTGGCGTTCACCGTCGACGCGACCAGCGCGACCGGCGAGCCGCCGGCGGTCACCAACGAGGAGATCGCAGCGCTGGCCAAGGACCACGCCGACGTGGTCATCCCCTTTGCCAGCCTCGACCCCCACGCCGGCAAGGCCGCGGTGACTGCGGCACGGAGGCTCGTCGCCGAGCACGGGGTGCGCGGGTTCAAGTTCCACCCGAACCTCCAGGCCTTCTACCCGAACGAGCGCGCGTTCTACCCGCTCTATGCGGCGATCGAGGAGTTGCAGGTGCCTGCCTTGTTCCATACGGGCACCACGGGGGTCGGCGCGGGAGTGCGCGGCGGTGGCGGGGTCCTCCTCAAGTACTCGAACCCGATGTTCGTCGACGAGCTGGCCGCCGACTTCCCCGACCTCCCGATCGTCCTCGCCCACCCGTCGTTCCCGTGGCAGGACGAGGCGCTGTCGGTCTGCTTGCACAAGCCGACGGTCTACATCGACCTGTCAGGGTGGTCGCCGAAGTACTTCCCGGCGAACCTCGTCCAGTACGCGAACACGCTTTTGCGCCACAAGATGCTGTTCGGATCGGACTACCCGGTGCTCACGCCGGACCGGTGGCTCGCAGACTTCGAGAAGACGGCCATCCGCGACGAGGTGCGCAAGCTGATCTTGAAGGAGAACGCCGTGGCACTGCTGAAGCTCGGTCGCCGTGAAGCCTCGTCCACCTCGGACTGATCCTCGGCGAGCCGTCCCTCGCCGAGGGCCGGGGGTGACGGCGGCCTCGGGCAGTCGGTCAGGGATCCCTGCTGGTATCGCCGCTCCCGGGGTGATCGCGTCCTTCGGACTCGGCGCCCGGGCCGTCGACCGTCGCTACGCGGTCCTCGTCGTGTGCAGCATGAGCCTCTTCATGGCCTACATCGACAGCAGCGGGCTCAACGTCGCACTTCCGACCATCCATCGCGCCCTCCACGCGGACGTTGCCGACCTCCAGTGGGTCGCGGACGCCTACCTGCTGGTGCTGGCGAGCCTGCTGCTGCTGTCGGGGTCGATGGGGGACCGCTTCGGCCGGCGGCGGATGTTCACGAGCGGGTTGCTCATGTTCACGCTCGGCTCGGCGCTGTGCAGCGTCGCGCCGAGCGTCGAGACGCTCATCGCGTTCCGCATGGCGCAAGCGCTCGGAGGGTGCCTGCTCGTTCCGGCGTCGCTCTCCATCGTTCGCCAGGTGTTCACGGACCCCGTCGAGCGTGCTCGAGCGCTCGGGGTGTGGAGCGCCGTCTTCGGGCTGGGCATCGCCGCGGGGCCGATCATCGGAGGGACGCTGGTCACGAGCGTGGGGTGGCGATCGGTGTTCTGGATCAACGTCCCGATCGGCCTGCTGACCTGGTGGCTCGCCAGACGGACGGTGCCGGAGTCGCGCGCGCCGCGCCCCCGGGCGTTCGACCCGGCCGGGCAGTTGCTCATGATCGTCGTGTTCGCCACCGTCACCTACGGCGTGATCGAAGGGTCTTCGGCCGGGTGGGGATCGGCGCTCATCGTGGGCATGTTCTGCGCGGGAGGGGTCGGCCTGGTCTTGCTCCTGGTCGTCGAGCGTCGCAGAACGGAGCCGCTCCTCGAAGCGCGCTTCTTTCGCAGCCCGCCGTTCTCGGCCGCGACGGTCATCGCGGTGACGAGCTTCATGGCCTTGTTCGGCTTCCTCTTCGTGAACACGCTCTACCTCCAGGACGTCCGAGGGGACTCCGCGTTGGCCGCGGGCGTCATGATCCTGCCGGCGACCGCCGCGATCGCCGTGTGCTGCATCGTCGCGGGGAACCTCGTCGGGCGCTTCGGGTCGCGGGCGCCCATGGCGGCAGGTGGGATCTGCATCGCTGCAGGCGGCGCGATGCTCTTGGACCTCGATCCGGTGACGAGCTTGCTCCGCCTCGCCGCGTGCTACACGATCCTCGGGTGCGGGTTCGGGCTCGTGAACCCTCCGATCACTCACACCGCGGTGAGCGGCATGCCGCCGGAGCGAGCGGGCGTGGCGGCGGCCATCGCATCGACCGCCCGGCAACTCGGCAGCGTGCTCGGGGTCGCCGTCATGGGCTCACTGGTGAGCGCCACCAGCCTCGGCTCGGGCCACCTCTCCGGCGCGGCGGCCGACCGGCTCACGACCGCGAGCCACCTGGCCTGGGCGGTGTTGATCGCCTGTGGCGCCGTGTGCACGCTGACCGCAATGGCCTGCGCGGGAAGCTGGGGGGTGCGCACCGCCGCACGCGTGTACAAGGAATCGCGCCGCGAGCAGCCCGGCGACGCAAGTCCGGGGGCGGCGACCGCATAGCCCACCCGGCCGACGGGGAGCTGTCGTCGGCCCTGACGCCGCTCGGCGCTCCCCGGCCCTCAGAGCCGACCGACGCGACCGAGCCCGTCGTGGCGGCTCACCAGCCCAGCTCGCGCAGCCGGGGGTCGCTGATGCCGAAGTGGTGGCCGACTTCGTGGAGGACGGTTCGGCGGACCTGCTCTCGGACCTCGGCCTCGGTGGCGCTGCGAGCCAGGATCGGCAGGCGGAAGATGGTGATCCGGTCGGGCGCCACCCCTGCGTACCCGATGGTTCTCTTGGTGAGCGGGATCCCCTCGTAGAGCCCGAGCAGCGGGCTTTCGGGCGTGCCGTCTGCGACCACGACGGCTACGTTGTCGATGCGGCTCCCGAGCTCCGGAGGCAGCGAGTCGAGCGCATCCGACACGAGCTGCTCGAAGCGCTCCTCGCTGACCTCGATCACGCGAGAGCGGATCCGAAGAACTGCTCGGTGGCCTTCCAGTGACGCTCGGCGGCCGCCTCGTCGTAGCTCGCGTTGTCCGGCACCGCGAAGCCGTGGTGCGCGTCGTAGGTCTCGATCGTGTGGGTGACGCCGGCCTCGGTCAGGGACCTCTCGAGCAGGTCCTTCTGCTCGTCGGGGAACGAAGGGTCCTCGCTCGCCCCCGCGACGTACACGGCGGCCCTGATCGCGCCGGCCTTGTGGTGCGGGCTGTCCGGGTCGTCGGCCTTGGCGAGGTTCCCCCCGTGGAAGGAGGCCGCCGCGGCGACACGCGCGCCCAGGTTGGCCGCGACCACGAGCGAGAGCCTGCCTCCCATGCAGTAGCCGGTGGTGCCCACACCTCCTGGCTTCTTCTCGGGCAGTGAGTCGAGGTAGTCGACGAAGGCCGCGGCGTCACGCACCACCTTGTCGGCGGTGTAGCCCTGCATCATGGCCATGATCTTCTCGGCCGACTCCTTCGTGGAGAACGCCGTGCGCATGTCGACGGGGCCGTAAGGACCGTTGCGGTAGTAGAAGTCGGGCACGAGGACCACGTAGCCGAGGGAGGACAGCCGCTCGCCCATCTGGCGGATCGTGTCGCGCATCCCTCCCGCGTCGGCGTACATGATGACCGCTGGCCAGGGCCCCTCGCCCTCGGGAACGCTGAGCGCGGCCGGGCAGGTCCCGTCCGGGGTCTGGATCTCCACAGTACGTTGCGCCACTTCGGCTCCCTTCTCGACTTTCGTCTCGTTGTCGCCTCGAGTCTGCGCGTCATCGGCACGGGCGCTCGGGCCTCGGCCGTCCCGGACGCGTCGGCTTGGGACCGTGTGCCGTCCGCGCCGTTGCGAGGGTGGCCTGCGGACTTCGAGCCTTCAGGATACGAAACCGGACCGCTGCCCGTCCGCCCCCGCCTCTGCGTTCGCCTCCGCCTCGTCGAGCTGCGCCGCTTTGGTCTCCGGGATGGCCCACACGATGACGGGCACTGCAAGGACGGAGATGGCCACGAGCGCGCTGACCGCCACCCCGATGCTGTGCAGCGGTGCTGCGCTCGCTCCGAGGATCCCGACGAGCGCCGGGCCGAGGACCGAGCCGGTGTTGCCGAAGCCGTTGCGGATCCACGCCGACGCCTGCGCGCGGATCGTCGTCGGGAACAGCTCGGTCGCGAAGGCGGAGAGGACCGGTGCGATGCCGACCCCGAAGAACGCAGTGCCGATGAGGAACGGCAGCATCACCCAGCGATCGGTCACCTGGAACGTGAGCACGGCGCAGACCACGGCCGCGAGCACGTAGACCACCGCGGTCGGCCGACGCCCGATCCGGTCCATCATCCGGCCGCACCAGAGGTAGCCGAGCACGCTGACGAGGGCTGCGGCGGCGAAGAAGGCACCGGCCGTGCCGGTGCCGAAGTGCCGTTCGTGCTCCGCGTAGTACGTCCACCATCCGACGGCTGCGGCTGATCCCAGGCCCTGGACGAAGGCGATGCCTCCCACCGCCGAGACCCGCAGCCGCGTCGCGCGGGCAAAGACCGCGACCGAGCTGACGACCGCTTCGCGCGCCGAGCGCCTGGGCGAGGAGGCCCGGGCGGCCCGGGCGTGCAAGTACGCCTCGCTCTCCTGCAGCTTGCGACGGGCGACGGCCACCACGAGGAGCGGGACCGCGGCGAGGAGGAAGAACATTCGCCACCCGATCGGGTTGTGGAGGAACCCGACTGCGACCAGCACGCCTGCGAGCACTGCTCCGAGCGGGCTGACGAGCAGCAGCCACGAGAGGTACCGGCCTCGGTGGGCGGGCGGCACCTCCTCTGCGAGCAGCGTGACCGCCACGCCGAACTCGGCACCGATGAAGACCTGCGTCCCGAACTGGAACGCGGCGAACGACCAGAGGTTCCAGGAGACCGCGCTGAGCGTGGTGCACGCCGTGTAGCCGAGGATCGACCACATCAGGATCGGGCGTCGTCCGATCCTGTCGGCGGCGAGCACCACGAAGAACGCGATGAACTGACCGGCCCCGATCGGGATGTTGGCGATCCCGACAGCCGCGGTGCCCACGTGGAAGGCGTCCTTCAACTGACTGAGCAGCACCGCCCTCAGCTCGCCGTCGTAGGAGTTGAACAGTGCCGCCGGCAAGAGCAGGGTGAGGAGCAGCCGCAGGTATGCGGGAGACCGAGGTCGTCCGGGGCCCTCTTCGCCGCCCTCCCTGGAGGTCGGGATGGCGCCTATCACGCCGAGCTGTGCTGGACCCGGACCGGCGTCAGGGTCGCCCCCCGTGGTGCACACCCTGGAGTCCCTGGCGTCCCGTGGGTGATTACGAGGCGGGGGTCGGGGTCCCGGGTTCGCCCATGAGCGGGAGGCCGGCCATCTGCGCGATGTCTCGCCGCACGACCTCGGAGAGGGCGGCCTCGGCGGCGAAGTCCGCAGCGGGGGCGTCCACGGGGCGGCCGACGGCGAGCGCGACCCGGCCTCGCCGTGCGAGGTAGGAGCCCGGTGGCAGCACGCCGCGCGTGCCTCGGATCGCGACGGGCACGATCGGGCACCTCGTCGTGGCCGCGACGGCGAACGCGCCCAAGTGGAACGGCCGCACTCCGGGCGCTCGGGCGAGCGACCCCTCGGGGAAGACGACGAGGCGGTGGCCGGTTCGGACGAGATCCGTCAGCGTCTCGAGGTCGCGTTCTGCACGTGCCGGCTCTCCGCGCGCCACGAAGGCGCACCCGAGGCGCTCGAGGAACGCTCCGACGACGGGCTTCGAGCGGAGCTCGGTGCTCGTCACGAAGGTGAGCGGGGACGCCGACGCCACGATGAGGACGACCGCGTCGAGAAAGCTCGGGTGGTTGGCCACCACGATCGCCGGCACGTCCTCGGCCGGCATCGTTCCGTCGACGTCGACTGGGATCCCAAGGACCCAGGAGAGCGACCGTGCGGCGGCCCGGGTGAGCCACCAGCGCGCGCGCAGAGGAATGGGGAGCTGGAGAGCTGCCGCGAGAAGGGCCGCGTGGAGCAGCGCGACGACCCATGCGATGCCGCCGAACGCCCATGTGGCGAGGGCGCCGGCGATCCACCTGGCGCTCGGGCCCAGTTGTGACGACGCCTCTTCCGCGAGCTGCAGCGGCCGCGGGCGGGGTGCCTTGCCCAGCCGGCCCCGCTCGAGCGCGGCCCGGGTCGCAGCGCGGCGCACCTTGCCGCTCGCCGTCCGCAGGATCGACCTCGGTGGGACGAGCACGATCTCGTCGGGAGCCAGCCCGAAGAGATCGACCGCCCGGCGACGGATCGCGTCCTCGAGCGCGGCACGTTCGGCCGCCCCCCCGACGGAGGTCTCGGCGACGACGACGAGCCGCTCGGTCCCGAGCCGGACGTCGGAGGAGGAGAACGCCGCGACGCCGTCGGGCTCGATGCCCTGGACACCCCTCAGCGCGGCTTCGAGGTCCTCAGGGTGCAGGTTCCGGCCGCCGCGGATGATGAGGTCCTTCGCGCGCCCGGTGAGGAACAGCTCGCCGTCGGCGAGGTAGCCCAGGTCCCCGGTGTCCAGCCAGCCATGCTGCCAGAGCGCTGCGGAAGCTGCCTCGTTCGCGAAGTAGCGGTCGGTGAGCGACGGGCCGCGGCAGAGGACCCGTCCTTCGTGGCGCTCGGGCAGGTCGCGGTCTCCGGGACCGACGATCCGGATCTCGTAGCCGGGGAGCGGGTACCCGCAACCGACGATCGAGACGGCGGAGCGCTCGTCACCGGGCACGAGCACCGCCCGGCCCGAGCGAGCGAGGACTGCACGAGAGACGGTCTCCACCCGCGGGCCACGACCGAGCGGGCTGAAGGCGATGCCGACTCCTGCTTCGGCGAGGCCGTAGGCCGGGCACATCGCCTCCGGACGAAAGCCGACCGGCGCGAAGCGCTTCGTGAACGCGTCGACGACGGCTGCGCTCACGGCTTCGGAGCCGTCGAACGCGAGGCGCCAGCTCGAGAGGTCGAGCCCTGAGAGCTCGGCGTCGGTGATCCGCTCGGCGCACGCGTGGTAGGCGAAGTCGGGTGCAGCAGAGATCGTGCCGGAGTAAGCGGTGATCGCCTCGAGCCAACGCACCGGACGGGCGAGGAAGGAAAGGGGGGACATGACGACGAACGGCACGCCGTAGACGAGCGGCGTGTGCCAGAGCCCGATCAGCCCCATGTCGTGGTACAGCGGCAGCCACGAGACGACGACGTCCGCGGAGGACAGACGGGCCGCCTCCGCCATGGCGCGCATGTTGGCCAGCAGCTGCGCGTGGGTGAGCACGACGCCCTTCGGGTCACCGGTGCTGCCAGAGGTGTACTGGATGAGGGCGATGTCGTCCGGGCGTACTTCTGGCAGGAGGGAGCCCGTGGCGCGTCGCTCCAACAGCTCCGCAGGCGTCCGCACTCTCGTCAGGGAGGGGACCTGCACCGAGAGCAGTCGCGCCGCCGCGATCGCCTCGGGGACCGTCACCAGCGCGACGGCGCCGGCGTTGCGCAGCACGCCGGCGAGCCGGGTGAGCTGTTCCGCGAGCCTGGCGGGATCGGCCGGCGGGTACAGGGGGACCGGGACGCCGCCTGCGAGAAGGATGCCGAAGAAGACGCTGAAGTACGCGCGCTCGGTCGGCAGCATGATCGCGACCCGCTCGCCGAAGGAGAGACCGTCGTCGACGAGCGCGAGAGCCAGGGTCTGGGACTCCGTCAAGAGCGCGCCGTAGGTGATCTCCTCGCCGCCCGCGGGCTTGTCCGCCCCGAGGAGCCGGATCGTGAGCTGGTCCGGGCGGGTCGCCGCGTGCAGGACCAGGGCTTCGTTCAGGGTCGAGACGGTCGCGCCGCCGACCGCAGGTGGCACCGGCGCGGGGCCGTTCGTCGGTGCTCCCACAGGCCCGCTCGGGGCCTCCGGCGCCGTCGTGGTCGTCTCACTGCGTCGCGTGGCCTCCTGGAGCGCCCGGGAGAGATCCCTCGGGGTCGCAGCGCTGCTGAGCACGTCCTCGCCCAGGTCCACCCCGGCTGCTTGGCCGATGCGGTCGACGAGCTCGACCATGGCGAGGCTGTCCAGTCCCAGTTCGGCACGAAGGTCGCTGTCGAGGTGCACCTCGATCGGTCGCCCGCGAAGGTCGGCGCACAGCGCCTTCACTTCGGCGAGCACCAGCTCGTCACCGGCTTCGACTCGCGCCATTCACGCCCTTCCGGTCGTCACCCGAGCCCGGCGACCCGTACGGGTCTGGAGCCGCGGGTCCACTCCACACGATAATTCTGTTCCACCTCCGATGATGGTCGCCCGGGCCTGTTCGCTACAGGCCGAACAGGCGCTACAGGCCGAACAGGCGCTACAGGCCGAACAGGCGGTACAGGCCGAACAGGCGGTACAGGCCGAACAGGCGGTACAGCGGGGTTCGTGCCGCGATCGCGGCTCGATGGGGGAGGTGATTTGATTGAATGTCAGAAATCGCGTTACGGTGAGCAGCCTGGCCCGGGTCGCACGCGACCGCGGGGCCGGTCGGCTGTGCTGGCTACGAGCAAAGGGGAGCACATGAGACGGTCATCGTGGCTCAAGTCGGTTGTCGCGGTCGCGGGGGCGGTCGGCATCGCGCTCGGGACGGTGAGCGTCAGCGGGGCGAGCCCGGCGTCGCACGAAAGGGCGAACAAGGCCACGGGCAAGCCCATCGTCATCGGGGCGGTGATCGACGAGACGAGCACGATGAAGCCGTTCGACCAGCCCGCGCTCGAGGCGGCCGAGGTCTGGGCGAAGAAGGTGAACGCCAAGGGTGGAGTGCTCGGCCGGCCCGTCGAGTTCAAGGTCTACAACGACGAGCTCCAGCCTGCGCTCACGAAGTCGGACGCCGAGAAGGCGGTCGCGGCAGGGGCAAAGATCCTGTGGGTCACCTGCGATGCCACATTCGCAGCGCCGGCCATCGAGGTGGGGCTGGCGCACCACCTGCTCACGATCGCCCCGTGCACCTCGTCGAGCGAGATGGGCCCGAAGAAGTTCGGCCCGGCGGGCAGGCTGGCGTTCAGCTTCGGCAACGAGCCGAGCACGACAGGCGCGGTGATCGCGCGCCTGCTCATGCAGAAGGGCTGGAAGACCGCGACGGTGGTGACCGACCACCTGCTCACATACTTCCTTGACGTCTGCGAGAACTTCACCGCGGACTACAAGGCGCTGGGGGGCAAGATCGTGTCGCAGCTGAGCTACACCACCGGTGACCACACGATCTCCCAGGTGGCTTCCAAGGCCGCCAGCTCGGGCGCCTCGGCGACGGTGCTGTGCACCACGACGACGCCCACACTCCCGACGTTCGTGACCTCCGTGCGGACCCTCGGCAACACCAAGCCGATCGTCGGACCCTGGTCGATCGACGGCGGCTTCTGGGAGCCGAAGACACCCAAGATCTCGACGAACCTTTGGTGGGCGACGTACGCGTCGGTGTTCGGCGACGACCCCAACGCGACAGTCCGCGCCTTGTACTCCCAGATGAAGGCTGAGGGAGAGGCTCCGCTGACCGGGGGGTTCGTCCTCGGGCCCACGGCGCTCGAGGGCATCGTCACGGCGATCGAGCGCACGAAGGGCAGTCTCACAGGCGCGAAGCTCGCATCCGCGCTGGTGCACTTCCACAACGTGCCGACGTTGTCCGGCCTCGTCAGCTTCTCGAACGCGTTCCATGCGGTCGTCGGTCGAGCCGAGGCGATCATCGAGGTGAGCAACGACAAGCCCCACTTCGTGCAGCTGTTGACCCCCGGGAAGTACGGCCTCGTCCTTCACACATGAGGTCCTGACGCGAGGAGGTCGCTGTCAACCAGCTGGCCACGGAGGTGGCGCAGGAGCCGAGGGACGCGGCACTCGAGGTGATTGGCCCAGAGGAGCCAGAGGAGGACCCCGCGCGGCTCTTGGCGTGCCGTGCGGTGACCGTGACGTACGCAGGGCTTCGCGCGGTGAGCTCGGTCACGTTCTCGGTGCGACGGGGAGAGGTGGTCGGGCTCATCGGGCCGAACGGTGCCGGCAAGACGACGCTGGTCAACGCGATGAGCGGCTTCGCCCCCATCAGCGAGGGGAGCATCACCCTCGGCGGTGCCGAGATCTCCCACCTGCCGCCGGAGCGCCGGGCGCACCGCGGGCTCGCACGCACCTTCCAGCACGGCAGGTTGTTCATGGACCTGAGCGCGCGCGAGAACATCGAGCTCGGCGCCCTGGCGGTCGGCTGCTCGGCGAGGGAGGCGCGTCGGCGCACCGACGCCCTCCTGGAGGAGACCGGCCTCCTGTCGCTGGCCGCGAGACCGCCCGCCGAGCTGTCCCACGGCGACCAGCAGCGGGTGAGCGTCGCCCGAGCGGTGGTGGCCGGCCCTGCGTTCCTGCTGCTCGACGAGCCGGCAGCGGGTCTACCCGCCGAGTCCCTCGCCGAGCTGCGGGCGCTCGTGGAGCAGACTCGTGTCGGTCGCGACGCCGGGGTCGTCGTGATCGACCACAACGTCGAGTTCGTGCTGGACCTGAGTGACCGTGTGGTCGTGCTCGACCACGGCCAGCTGCTCGCCGAGGGGACGCCGAGCTACGTACGCCATCACGAGGAGGTGCTCGCGGCGTACTTCGGCTCGGTGCCCTCGACGCGATCGGCGTCAGCCGCCCCGCCCGGTGATGGCGACGCGGCGAGCGGCACTGCCAAGGCGCCGTGATGGGCGCAGAACCCGCAGCGATGACCCCCCCTGGGGCTCCGCTCGGCGCGCCGGGGGCGGCGAGCTCTCGTGCGCTGCTCGAGGTCGAAGACCTCGAGGTCACCTACGGGAGGTCTCGGGCCGTCGAGGGCATCTCGCTCTCGGTCGGAGAGGGAGAGGTGGTCGGTATCGTCGGACCCAACGGCGCGGGCAAGTCGTCCACGCTGCGCGCGATCATGGGCGCGGTGCGCCGATCGGGCGGCCAGGTGACGCTGAGAGGAAAGGCGCTGGCGCCCGGTCGACCCGAGAACATCGCCCGCCTCGGGGTCGCGATGGTGCCGGAGGGTCGGCACCTGTTCGCCTCGATGACCGTGAAGGAGAACCTGGAGCTCGGTCGCCTGGCTCGCCGGCGCGACCGGAGGCCGCGCTTCGACGACGGGGAGGTGGCCGAGCTGTTCCCGGTCGCCGAGGAGTTCCGCGACCAGCGAGCAGGCCTGCTCTCGGGCGGCCAGCAGCAGCAGGTCGCGATCGCGCGGGCGCTGCTCGCCGACCCGGATCTCCTGCTGCTCGACGAGCCGAGCCTCGGGCTCTCGCCGACCGCGGTGGCGGCGGTCTTCTCTGCGCTCGCGCACATCCACGAGCTCGGCGTCTCGATCCTCCTCGTCGAGCAGCGCGCCGAGATGACCCTCGAGTTCTGTTCGCGTAGCTACGTCCTGGTCGGCGGCAGGATCCGGTTCGAGGCGGACCGGTCGACGCCGATCCAGACCGTGATCGATTCCTACTTCGGTGCGGACCCGTCCGCGCGCTCAGAGCTCCGCCGATGACTGTCGTCGGTTACCTCGTGAACGCGATCTCGCTGGGCGCGCTGTACGCGCTGATCGCGGTCTCGGTGGGGCTCGTGTTCGCCGTGCTGCGCCAGATCAACCTCGCGCAGGGCGAGGTCATGGCGTTCGGCGCCTACTCCCTTTGGCTCATGCGCTCCCTTCCCATCTGGCTGGCGATCGTGCTGTGCTTCGCGATCTGCATCGCCGGCTCCCTCGTGCTGCAGGTGGCCGTCTTCAGGCCGCTCCGAGGGGCATCCGCCCTGGCGACGCTCATCGTCACCTTCGGCGTGAGCTACGGGCTCGAGGCGCTGTGGCTCGTCGTCTTCGGGCCCAACGGCAAGCCGGTGTCGATGCTGATCAGGCTGAACAACACCGTCATCGGCGGCGCGATCGCGCTGCGGTGGATCACGATCGTCGACATCGGCGCCGCAGCGCTGCTCCTCGGCGGTCTCT
Source organism: Actinomycetes bacterium (assembly GCA_021801615.1). Classification (GTDB taxonomy): domain Bacteria; phylum Actinomycetota; class Acidimicrobiia; order Acidimicrobiales; family RAAP-2; genus JAJYVT01. Next base: position 2,222 of record JAJYXS010000142.1, on the reverse strand, counting down.
ACGCGCTGTTGTTCCGCTCGTCGCTCGGGCTCAGGATGCGAGCGGTGGCCGAAGACTTCTCCACCGCGCGGATCGTCGGCGTCCGCATCGAACGGGTGGTCACCGTGGCCTTCGTGCTCTGCGGCGCGAGCGCCGCGGTGGTCGCCGTGCTCGAGACCGTGCAGACCCCGCTCGTCACGACCACACTGGGGCTCAGCCTGATCGTCGTGGCGCTCGTGGGCGTCGTGCTCGGCGGCCTGGACCACCTGGGAAGAGCGACGGCGGGCGGGTTCATCGTCGGGTTCGTGAACTCGCTGCTCGGGTCGATTCTTCCCGAGCAGCAGCTCGTGTTCGTGACCTCGCTCACTTTCCTTTTCGTGGTCATCGTGCTCGTCGTGCGCCCCGCGGGGCTGCTCGCCCCCCGTGGCGTCGGCGTGGAGCGGGTGTGACCGAAGAGCGCGCACGCGTCGCGCTTCCCAGACCGGGGCGAGCGCGGCTCCGGCTCGGAGCCGAGGTGCTCGGCCCGCTCGTGCTGGTGGGGATCGTCGCTCTGGTGGGCGCGCAGCTGTCCGCAGCGGACAAGACGGACGCGATCAACGTCCTCGTGACCACGGTGATCGTCGTCGGCCTGTACGTCTTCATCGGCAATTCCGGGGTCATCTCGTTCGGCCAGATCAGCTTCGTGGCCGTCGGGGCGTTCGCCGCCGCGATCTGGACGACCCCCGTCGCGACGCGCGACGCCACGATGCCCGACCTCTTCGGGTTCCTCGCGACCCCGCGGCTCACGAGCACCGAGTCGCTGCTCGTCGGCGCGGGTCTCGGGGCGCTCTTCGCGTTGGCCGTCGGCCTGGCGCTCATGCGCCTGAGCGGGCTGTCGGCAGGGATCGCCACGTTCGCGGTCCTCGAGATCACGTACAACGTTCTCGCGAACTGGGACAAGATCGGCCCTGGGCCGACCACGCTCGCCGACGTGCCCGCGACGACCGGCATTACCCAGGCGCTCGTCGGGTGCGCGATCGCGATCGTCGTCGCGTTCGCCTACCAGCAGACCCGCTCGTGCCGACTGCTCAGGGCGTCGCGGGCGGACCCGCTGGCCGCCCGGGGCATCGGTGTGTCGATCTTCCGGCACCGGCTCGTGGCGTTCGTCATCTCCGGCGCCATCTGTGGCTTCGCCGGCGCACTCTACGCCCACGAGCTCGGCAGCATCTCGGTGACACAGGTGTACCTCGCGCTCACGTTCTCGACCCTCAGCATGCTCGTCGTCGGCGGCTCACAAAGCCTCTGGGGTGCGTCCGTGGGCGGCGTGCTGCTCGGCGTCCTCTTCTCGTTCCTCTCGAACGCGGTGAACGGGACGACGGTGCTCGGGTTCAGCTTCACGCTCCCCAACGGCCTCAACACGATCATCTTCGCCATCCTCTTCGTGGGTGCGCTGATGCTGGCCCCCCGCGGGCTCACCCGCAGCCGGGAGTTCCTCGCCGTCGCGCTCGGGGAGCGTCCCCCCCGTGCCCGCCCTCCGGGGACGATCGCGGGGAGGTCACCTGGCGCCGAGGTGCCTCTCGGTGCCGAGCCCGAGCCGAGCGAGGGGACGCCCACCTCGGGTGCCGGCGAGTCCGCACACACGGGACCGCCGCGCTGAGCCACGCGCGCCGAGCAGCGCACGCTGCACTGTGCGCGCCGAGCCGCGCGAGCTGAGCGAAGCCCGCCGGTCAGCGTGCTCGGCGCGAGAGGCTCCGACGCCGCAGGAGCCGTTTGGCCACGATCGTGCCGGAGGCGGCGCCGAGTCCTGGACCCGGGTGGGTGCTCGCCCCGATGTGGTAGACGCCGGGGACCGGCGTCGCATGGCCGGACAGCTCTGGCCTCGGCCGGAGCACGAGGCTCTGGTCCAGGTCGCACGCGCCCGCGTAGATGTCGCCGCCCACCAGGTTCGGGTTCTCGCGGGCGATGTCCGACGGCGAGAGCGCGACGCGTGCGACGACCGAGGACTCGAAGCCCTCGATGTGCTCGCCGAGCCGGTGCTGGATCCGATCGGCGTACCGCTCGCGCAGCTCTTCGGTCCAGGTCCCGTCCCCGACGTCGATCTCTCCTGCCGCGTCGCCCGACGGGTGCGCCGGCAGCTCCTGGAGCTGCACCCACAGGATCCAGGACCCCTGCGGCGCGCGGGAGGCGTCCACGGCGCAGGGCTGACCGCAGACGATCGTGGCCCGGGCGGGCAGCAGGCCGCGCTCAGCCTCGGCCACAGCCCT
>JAJYXS010000210.1 GCA_021801615.1 Actinomycetes bacterium | reverse complement strand
CTCGGGCTTCTGCTCCCAGAAGATCGGCGACACGCAGGAGCAGGCGACGTACTCGATGGTGGCACCTTTCTCGATGAGCTGCTTTTGCACCTCGAGGTCAAGCTTGCACAGGGACCAGTTCGCATGCGTGACGATGAAGCGCGTCACCCCTGCGGCACGAGCCGCGTCGAGCATCGCGGTGATCTCGGCCAAAGACAGGTGACCGGTCGCCAGAGCGACGTCGTTCTCGGCGACGATCTCACAGATCGTGCGAGCTTCGGGCTTGAGCGTGTGCCCGTCCTCTTCGAACACCGTGACACCCTCGCCCGGGAGCTGCCTGCGCAGCCTGCCGAACTGCGGGTAGTCAGGGGTGTCGAAGTACTCGGCGTGGTGCTTGGAGTGGTTCGAGGGCATCCACACGACCCTCGCTCCGTACTGGATGGCCGCCTCGACGACGTAGGGATTGAGACCTCCGACGGAGCGGTTGAGCACGACCGCGCCGATCGACTCGACTCCGGGGTACATGCGGTTCACGTAGTACGCGCGGCCGGTCGTCGAGGCGTCGTGGTCCTTCAGCACGAAGCCGCGCATGCCGTACGAGGCGGCGGTCTCGGCCAGGGCTGCGTCGTCGATGTGTCGCTTGAAGAGCGCAGGTGACGTGTGCGCGTGCATGTCGATCGCGCCACGCAGAAGTGCGAGGTCAGGCCGCTCCATTGGATCCTCCGGTGCCGTTTGCGTCGATGTTTTCTTACGATATGAGAAGCTCTTTCACTTCACGAGATGGCACGCTAACATAGCGACAGGCGACGCTCAAGGTGCGTGAGCGAGATCGTGGACCAGGAAGGGAGGGCGAGTTGCCCTACATCGAGGTGAAAGCGGTGGACAAGCGCTTCGAGGACAAGGAGGTCGCGGCGAGGCTGATCGCCGCGCTCACCGATGCGGCGTGCTCGGTGTTCGGCGAGGATGCGCGCGCGCAGATCTGGGTCGTCGTCGACGGAGTGCCGGCCTCGCGCTTCGGCATCGGCGGGCGGGCTCTCGGCTGAGCGACGTGCGCAGCCACCTCCTCACGACGAGCCTCACGTCCGGCTCGGCCGCGGTGCCGACGATCGTCGGCGGCTCGGGGGCATGGTTCGAGCTCGACGACGGCCGACGCGTCATCGACGCGAGCAACACCGCGGCGCCGCTCGGTCACGGGCACCCCGAGATCGTCGAGGCCATCCGCGGCGCCGCGGACGCGCCGGTCGTCAACGAAGGCTGGGCATGGCGTGAGCGCAAGGTCGCTGCTGACGACCTCCTCCGCATCGCCTTCGCCGAGGAGGAGTGGGTCGGTGCCGTCCGCTTCTTCGTCAGCGCAGGAGAGGCGAACGATGCCGTGCTCGCCCTGTGCCAGGCGCTCACCGGCAGGGCGCCGCTCGTCACCCGCGAGAGGGCCTACCACGGAGGGGTCGGTCTCTCCCGGGAAATGACGGTACAGCCGCAGTGGCATGGCGGGATCTCCTCGTCCTCACGAGTCGCAGCCCCGCCGCGCCTCGCCGAGGTGCGGACGCTGTCGTGCCCGCGGGGCTCCCGGGTGAGCGGGGAGGCGGGCATCGCCCTCGATGAGCAGTGGCGCTCCGAGAGCGCGCGGTCGCTCGCAGGCTCGGCAGCGGTCGTTCTCGACTACAGCCAGGGCGGGACGTACCACGTCCCCCAGTTCCAAGACGCCGTGGCGGACCTCGCACGCGCCCAGGGGACGCTGTGGATCGCCGACGAGACGGTCACCGGCTTCGGCCGTGTCGGAGGGTGGTTCCAGTTCCAGAAGGCCGCGTCGAGGCCCGACTTCGTCACGCTCGGCAAGTGCATGACGGCAGGTGGAGCGGCCGCGGGCGCGGTGGTCCTCTCCAGAGACATCCTCGATCAGCTCGAAGGTTCCAGCTGGCAGAGCTACTCGACCTTTCGAGCGCACCCGGTCGCGATGGCGTCGCTCCGTGCGCATCTGCGCGTCTCCGCACAGGAGGGACTGGTCCAGCGCGCATCGGACCTCGACGGGCGCATGCTCGAGCGTTTCGCCAGGATCGTGTCCGATCACCCCGCTGTCGACCGGGTGGACGGACGCGGCTTGCACTGGACCGTGGAGCTGCACGGGCCGGACTGGCGGCTCTGGCGCGGGCAGGAGCCCGAGCCTCTCGCGAGCCGCGTGGCGGCGGCGGCGCTCCGGGCCGGAGCATTGCTGGCGACGAGCGGAGAGCAGACGTCGCTGTTCGTCGCGCCGCCGCTGATCGTGAGCGACGCAGAGCTGGACGTGCTCTTCGACGCCCTGGACGCCGGCTTGGAGGTGGCCGATCGGGCACTCCTCACGACAGGGCAGAGGTCATGACGACCGCCGTGGCACGCGCTGGCGGCACCCGTGTCGGCCGCACCTCGCCCGACACGGTGCCCGAGGACGGACGACCCGTCGTCCAGGTGCTCGAGCGCGCCTTCGCGGTGCTCGGAGTGTTCGTCGAGGCACGCCCCGAGTGGGGCACGAGCGAGATCGCACGATCGTTGGACCTGCCGGTCCCCACGGTGCACCGGATCCTCATGGACCTGCGCACGCTCGGCTACGTGACCCAGGATCGTCGGACCAAGCGCTTCCGATTGGGCTCGGCGGCGGTGCTGCTCGGCTCACGCGCTCGGGTGGTCGCGGACCTGCGCGCGGTCGCGCTCGAGCCCGTGCGGCTCCTCTCGAGAGAGCTGGGCGAGACCGCGCTCCTCACGGGCGTCAGCACGGACCGGACGGCGAGCATCTGCTTGGAACGTGTGGAGAGCGTCCAGCCGCTGCGCTTGTCGGTCGAGCCAGGGCGACTTCTCCCTCTGCACGCGGGAGCATCGCAGAAGGCACTGCTCGCGTTCATGCCGGAGGAGGAAGCCGAGCGGGTGATCTCAGGCAGGCTCGATCGCCTCTGCCAGTCGACCCTCGTCGACAAGAGCACGCTGCGCGTGGACCTCGAGCGCATCCGGCGCCGTGGCTTCGCGACCAGCCTCGAGGAGACCAATGCGGGCGTCTGGGGCGTCGCGGTGCCGATCCTCACAGGTGCAGAGGTCGTCTGCGCGGTGGGGATCGCAGGCCCGAGCGTGCGCTTGGACAGGGAGATCGTTCGGCACTCGGTTCGACGGACGCACGCCGCGGCCTTTGAGATCGCCCGCACGCTCGCGTACCGAGTACCCCAGCTCTCGATCGAGCTCGGTGAGCACGAACTGTCTATGGGAGGCGGATCATGAACGAATCGCTGGCTGGCAAGGCTGCCGTGATCACCGGCGGTGCCAAAGGGATCGGCGCAGCCGTCGCCGAGATGCTCGCAGCCGACGGCGCACAGATCGCGATCGCAGGTCGAGACGAAGAGGCTCTCGAGAAGTACGCAGCCTCCCTCGACGAGCGGTACTCCGGACGCTCGACGCTCCCTGTCCGTTGCGATGTCACGGTCGAAGACGACGTCGTGGCCATGATCGCGGCGGCAGCCGAGCGCTTCGGCCGCATCGACATGCTCGTCAACACGGCGGGGGGGACCGGGCCGATCGAGACGCCCGCGGAGGCGTACCCCGCAGACGCGTTCATGGGAATCCTCCAGATCAACGTGCTCGGGACGTTCCTGCCGTGCAAGCATGCGATCCCTCATCTGAAGCGCGCAGGCGGGGGGTCCATCGTGAACATCTCGGGGACGTCGGGCCTACGTGGCTACCGAAACCGCAGTGGCTACTCCGCATCGAAATGGGCCGTGCGTGGGTTGACCCGTACCCTCGCGCTCGAGCTGGGTCCGTACGACATCACGGTCAACGACGTCTGCCCGAACGTGACCAACGGCGAACGCATGTCACGCATCGTCCAGAAGAAGGCCGAGGTCTCCGGTCGCTCTCCCGAAGACGTGTACAGCGATTTTGCATCGCAAACGGCTCTGGGTCGTTTCGTGGAAGAGCGAGACGTCGCAGCCGCGGTCCGCTTCCTCGTCTCCGAGGGGGCGCGGAACATCACCGGGCACGACATCCCCGTCGATGCCGGCTGGGACGTCTGAACGCGGCTTTCGTCCACCATTCTCCGATGTCACAATGCAGACCTGCATGATGTAGGACAACTGAAAAGGGGGGGTCCGAGATGAACAGTCTCATACGGCGAGCGATCGTGGCAGTCACGACGGCAACGTGCGTGGCGGCGCTGGCCGCCAGCGTTGTCGACGTACCATCAGCAGCCGCTCAGACAAAAGGTGACAACGCTACGTTCGCCGAGATCGTCGGCGAACCACCCAACTATTTCTTTCCGATGTTCATCGCGTCCAACTGGACAGTGGCCTACGTCCCGTGGGAGTCGTACCTCATGTGGCCTCCCCTCTATCTGTGGGGCAAGAACGGCAAGCCTGCATTCAACGAGTCCCGCTCGCTCGCGGAGACACCGGTCTTCACGACGAACTCGGCCGGCGACACGGTCGTGACAATCACGCTGAAGCCGAGGTTCTGGTCCGATGGCCAGCCCGTGACCACGCGCGACGTCCAATTCTGGATGAACCTGCTGGATGCGAACAAGACAACATACGCCGCATACGTCCCCGGTGAGTTCCCGACAGACGTGAAGCAGATCACGTATCTCTCATCGGAGAAGTTCCAGATCGTCTTCAACGCGAAGTACAGCTCTACGTGGTTACTCGGCAACGTACTGAGCAATATCACGCCCATCCCCCAGCATGCGTGGGACAAGACGTCGACTTCAAGCCCAGTGGGGAACTACGACATGACGCCGAGCGGGGCGAAGGCTGTGTACAAGTTCTTGCAGAGCCAGGCGAAGACCGCATCGACGCTCGGCACGAACTCGCTGTGGAAGGTGGTCGACGGCGCTTGGCAGATCAGCTCGTTCAATGCGACGAACGGGGAGGCTTCCTTCGTACCGAACCCGAAGTTCCCTTGGCCACAGCCTCACAAGCTGTCGAAGTTCACCGAGGTACCTTTTTCCAGCACAACGGCCGAGCTCGATGCCCTCGAGAGCGGGTCACTTGACGTCGGCTACGTTCCGTTCAGCTCGCTCAAGGCTATCCCGCGACTCGAGACGGAAGGGTACAAGATCACGACATGGACCCAGGACGCGTTCGGGGGATTGATCCTCGACTATGCGAAGAAGGATCCGGCCACGCCGATTCTCGACCAGCTGTACTTCCGACAGGCGCTTGTCCATCTGATCGACATGAAGGACATCATCTCCAAGGTCTACGACGGCAGGGCCTCGTACGCCTCGAGCCCGGTTCCGAACCCAGGAGGTCACGGTGAGTACGTGACGGCGATCGACAGACGGGACCCCTACCCGTACAACGTCACGGTTGCGACGAGGCTGCTCAGTGAGCACGGTTGGCACGTAGTGCCGAGCGGGACGTCCACGTGCATCAAGCCTGGCACGGGCAAGAACGAGTGCGGCAGCGGGATCCCGAAGGGTGCGAAGCTCGACTTCAGGATCATCGGCACCGAGACATCCACCACCTCTTTCGCCGTTCTGCAGTACCTCATGTCACAGTTCAGCCTGGTCGGCGTGAACTTGAAGCCGAAGCTCGTCCCCGAGTCGAACCTGGAGACCAACGCAGCGGCGTGCTCCGGCACGGCCACGACCTGCAATTGGAACATGGAGCTCTGGATCACAGGAGACTGGCCATACGGATGGCCGACGAACGTGCCGATCGGGACAGAGAACTTCTACTGCGGCGCGACGTCCAACTATCTGGACCTGTGCAATGCGAAGAACGACAGCCTCATCAAAGCCACGACGACGAGCCCACAGCCGGTGGCGGCGATCGAGAAGTGGGAGAATTTCATGGCCAAGGAGCAGTTCCAGATCTTCCTCCCGATCCCGGCCTACCGCGTCGTGGCATACAAGAAACAGCTCGCGGGCGTCGTGCCGTTGACATCGTATCTGTACCTGTACCCGACAGATTGGCATTTCACGAAGTGAGTTTCGAGAGAGCTCTCGAAGCCCAAAGCGGCGCGGTCTCGGATCATGGCCGCCGACCACCGCAGACATCGGCCCGTTCGCCCCGGCGCCACACCCCCCAGACGAGGTCGACGCCGGGGCGATAGGCCAGGTGGAGGTAGGACGGCGCATCGAGAACGACCACGTCCCCGTAGGAGCCGATCCGCAGGCTGCCCACGTCCTCACGCCGGAGGGCCTGCGCTCCTCCGGCCGTCGCCGCCCAGAGCGCCTCCTCGGGGCTCATGTGCAGCTCCCGCACGCCGAGCGCGATGCACAGCGGCATGCTCGTCGTGTAGCTCGTTCCCGGATTGCAGTCCGTCGCCAGCGCAACGGTGACCCCGGCATCGAGGAGCCGGCGAGCGTCCGGGTACGGGGCGCGCAGCGAGAAGTCGCAAGCGGGCAGGAGGGTGGCCACCGTCGTGCTCTGGGCCAGGAGGTCCACATCGGCGTCAGTGAGGTACGTGCAGTGGTCGGCGGAAGCCGCCTGTGCCTCCACGGCCACCCGCACGCCCGGCCCTGGCGCCAGCTGGTTGGCGTGCACCCGCGCCGACAGCCCGTGGCGAGCGCCGGCTGCCAGCACCGCCCTGGCTTGGTCGGCGTCGAAGGCGCCCTGGTCGCAGAAGACGTCCACCCATCTCGCATGCGGGGCGCAGGCGTCCACCATGGCTCCGCACACGAGATACACGTAGTCGTCGGCGCGCCCCTCGTACTCGGACGGCACCACGTGCGCCCCGAGGAACGTGGTCTCCTCCGTCCGCGCCGCAGCGATCCTGAGGGAGCGCTCCTCGTCGGCGACGGTGAGCCCGTAGCCGGACTTGCACTCGACCGTCGTCGTGCCCGAGCGGGCAGCCTCGGCGACCAGCCGGTCGACGGTGGCAACGAGGTCCGCGTCCCCCGCACGACGGGTCGCGGCCACGGTCGTCGCGATCCCACCTGCGGCGTAGGGCCGGCCGGCCATCCGGGCGGCGAACTCCTCGGCCCGCTCGCCGGCGAACACGAGATGGGCGTGGCTGTCGACGAAGCCGGGAACGGCGACCCGGCCTCCGGCGTCGACCGCCGTGTCTCCCGCGCCCTGTGGCAGGTCGGCGGTGCGACCCACCCACGCCACGCGGCCTCCTGTCACCACGACGGCCGCGCCGTTGAGGATCCCGAGATGGCCGTTCCCACGTGCGGGGTCGTTCGTGACGAGCTGGCCCAGGTTGGAAAGGACGAGCGAGCCGCCGGTGCCAGGGTCCGCCGTCTCGGCGGTCATCGAAGCGGTTTCGCCGACGCGGCTGGGGCCTCCAGGGCACCGATGGCCGAGGCGAGCTGGGCGGGGACGTCGCCCACCAGCAGGTGACGACCGCCCTCGACGACAGCGCGCCCGCCCGCCACGACGTGGTGGACGTCGGCTGCGGTGGCGGCGAAGACGACCCGCTCGAGCACGTGGTCGAGCCCCGCACCAGCCAGGCGCACGGAGCCCAGGTCCACGGTCACGAGGTCGGCCAGGGCGCCCGGGGCAAGGCGCCCGCCTTCGGGCCAGCCGAGCGCTTCGTAGCCGGCCGAGCTCGCCGCCTCGAGCAGCGTGCCCGCCGCGAACCGACCCCGGCGACGGCTCACCAAGCGCTCGTCCAGCTCCAGTGCGCGCATCTCCTCGAACGGGTCGACGATCGCGTGGCAATCGGTGCCGAGCACGAGCGGGCATCCCTCGTCGGCAAGGGCCCGTGCCGGACCGATCCCGTCGGCCAAGAAACGCTCGGTCGTCGGGCACATGCACACCGTCGTGCCGCAGGCGCCCATCGCGTCGATATCCGCCGCACCGAGGTGGGTGGCATGGACCGCGGTCGTCCGTGGCCCGAGTGCCCCGACGCTCGCCAGGAGGGCGGTGGGACTTGCTCCGTAGGCGGCGGCGACCTCGTCGTTCTCTGCCGGTTGCTCGGACACGTGGACGTGGAGCGGCGCCCTGCGCTCGGCTGCCCAGGAAGCGACGGCCTCTACTGCCGGGGGTGGCACCGCCCGCAGCGAGTGCACTCCGGCACCGATCCGGGCACCGCGGCGTCCTTCCACGACCTGTGCCAGTGCACCGGCCCTCGACGCCCAGGACGCGGCGCTGCCGTCACTGAAGCGCTCCTGGACCCCGGCCACCGCCTGGCCCGGCGCCCGCTCGAGGTAGCACGCGTCGAGCAGCGTCATGCGGATCCCCGCATCGCCGGCTGCGCTGAGGATGGCGCTGCCCATGGCGTTGGGATCCTCGTATGGCCGTCCCCCGGCTCCGTGATGGAGGTAGTGGAACTCCCCCACCACGGTGAACCCGGCAAGCACCATCTCGGCATAGGCGGCTCGGGCCAAGCGCTGGTACGAACCGGGGTCGAGGGCTGCCGCGACCTCGTACATCTCGTCACGCCAGGTCCAGAACGATCCCGGACGCTCCGTCCGCCCGCGCAGTGCCCGGTGGAAGGCATGCGAGTGCACATTGGCGAACCCCGGCAGCGTCAGCCCCGAGAGCGCGACCCCTGTGCGCGGCATTCGGGCACCCGCCTCCACAGCACCGATGCGGTCCCCTTCCACGGTGACCAGGACGTCACGAGCGACGTCGGTGCCTCCCAGCCAGGCCGCCTCGCACAAGTACCGCATCAGCCCCATGCAAGGGCACCCAAGGTCCGTGCCAGCGCGTCGATCCCGGCGACGCAGTCGTCGAGGCAGGCCCGCTCGCTGGGGCTGTGGCTGACCCCCGTCGGGTTGCGGACGAACACCATGCCCGTGGGCACGCACGCAGCGAGGATCCCGGCGTCGTGCCCCGCCCCCGTGGGGATCTCAGGGAGGTCGTCCGACCCATCGGACGCGCGGAGCGCCGCACGCATCTTGCGGCGCAACCCCCCGTCGAACGCAACGGCGGGCGTGGCCGACTCCTCGCGCATGTCGACGCGCACGCCGTGGTCGCCGGCTGCAGCCGCGGCTCGGTCCCAGACGTCGGCGACGATCGCCGCCAAGGTCGCCTCGTCGGGTGCCCGGGCGTCGAGCCATGCCTCGACCGACGCGGCGACCCCGTTGGTGGCATTCGGCCGGACCTCCGCTCGCCCAACCGTCGCCAGCCCGCCGTGGGCTACGGCTGCGCCCCGAGCCCCGACGACCGCCTCGGCGAACGGCAACATCGGGTCGTGACGGTCCTCCAGGCGCGCCGTCCCTGCGTGGTTGGGCTCTCCGTCGAAGCGCAGCCGCCACCGGCCGTGTGGCCAGATGCCGCTCGCGATCCCCACCGCCGCCCCGAGATCGACCAAGCGTCGGCCCTGCTCGATATGGAGCTCGACGTAGCAGTCGAGCGCAGCCAGCCTGTCTTCGTCTGCGCCGAGACGGCTGGGGTCCGCGCCGGCAGCTTCCATCGCTTCGGCCAAGCTCACCCCGCTCATGTCGGTGAGCGCGCGCGCCGTGTCGGGATCGATCACCCCGGTCGACAGCCGGCTTCCGAGGCACGCCACACCGAAGCGCGCCCCTTCTTCTTCCACGAAACCTGCCACCGCGAGCGAGCGACCCGGCGGGAGCGACCGCTCCGCGCTCAGCAGGTCGATCGCCAAGAACCCTCCCACGACGCCGAGCGCCCCGTCGAAGGCACCTCCAGCCGGCACGGAGTCGAGGTGGCTCCCCGTCGCCACCACGCGCCGTGCCGCGCCTTGGACAGCCGGGCCGTGCCAGCACGCCCAAAGGTTGGCGTTGCGGTCCTCATCGACCACCATCGAGCGGGCGGCGGCGGCCCGGCGGAACCACTCTCGCAGAGCCCGGTCCTCCGGGGTCCAGGCGAAACGGTCGTAGCCTCCGTCGGCGCGCCGTCCGATGGGCGCCAGCTCCTCCCAGATCGCGCCGAAGCGATCGGCAAGGGACGCCGGCGCGCCCGTGGTCCCGGCGGTCACCGAAGCGGCCCCGCCGACGAAACGGCCGCCGCCAGGACCGCCCCGGAGCGCACGAACGCCTCTGCCGCAGCGAGCTCAGGAGCGACGGCACGGTCCGGACCCGGACCGGGGACCGACTGGCGCAACGCCGCGACCACCGCTGCCGTTGCCGGTGCGGGCGCCAAGGGGGCACGCAGCTCCAGGGCACGAGCTGCGGTCACGAGCTCCACCACCAGGATCCGGCGCAGGTTGTCGATCGCCCGACGGAGCTTTCGCGCGGCATTCCAGCCCATCGACACGTGATCCTCCTGCATGGCGGAAGAGGGGATGGAGTCCACGCTCGCGGGCGCAGCGAGCCGCTTGTTCTCCGACACCATCGCGGCCTGCGTGTACTGGGCGATCATGAGCCCCGAGTCGACGCCGGGGTCGGCGGCGAGGAAGGGTGGCAGCCCGTGGGAGCGTGTCCGGTCGAGCAGCCGGTCGGTTCGGCGCTCGGCCATGGAGCCGAGATCGGCGACCGCGATGGCCAAGAAGTCGCACACGTACCCGAGCGGCGCCCCGTGGAAGTTGCCGTTCGAGGTGACCTCGCCGCTCTCGAGCACCACCGGGTTGTCGATCGCAGCGGCGAGCTCGCGTGTCGCGACGGCAGCCGCGTGGTCGAGGGTGTCTCGGACCGCCCCTGCGACCTGCGGGGCGCACCGGCAGGAGTAGGCGTCTTGGACCCGGACGTCGCCGGTACGGTGCGAGGCGACGATGGCCGATCCCGCCAACAGCCTCGCGATGTTGTCGGCGCTGGCCGCCTGGCCGGGGTGGGGCCGCAAGGGCCAATGCAGCTCGCGACGGAACACCTGATCGGTGCCGAGCAGCGCCTCGACGCTCATGGCCGCGGTGACGTCGGCCAGGCGGCACAGCGCGCCGAGGTCGTCGATGGCCATGAGCAGCATGCCGAGCATCCCGTCGGTCCCGTTGATGAGCGCCAGCCCTTCTTTCGCCGAGAGCCGGATCGGGTCGATCCCTGCGTCGGCGAGGGCCTCGGCCCCTCCGAGCTCGCGCCCGCCGACCACGGCGCGGCCCTCCCCCATCACCACGAGCGCGCAGTGGGCGAGGGGCGCGAGGTCCCCGCTGCAGCCGAGCGAACCGAACTCGGGGACGACCGGCGTGATCCCGGCGTTGAGCACCGACGCCACCGTCTCCGCGAGCGCCGGGCGGACACCGGTGTGCCCGCTCGCCATCGTCTTCACGCGCAGGAACATGAGGGCGCGCACGACCTCGCGCTCGACCGGCGGGCCCATCCCCGCGGCGTGGGAACGGATGAGGCTCACCTGGAGCTTCTCCCTGAGCTCGGGAGGGACGTGGCGGAGCGCCAGTGCGCCGAACCCGGTCGAGATGCCGTAGGCCGGCTCGGAAGAGCCGGCCAGGCGCTCCACGACGGCACGCCCGCGAGCCATGGCGTCGAGCGCCTCGTCGGTGAGGCGGACCTCGGCATCGTGCCGGGCGACGGCCAGCACGTCTGTGGGCGTCGTCCCCGACGGGCCGACGTCCACGCAGCCGACGCCGGTCATCGGCCCCGAGGCGTCGTGGCCTCCTCCTCGCCGGACACGTCGTGCAGCCGCCCAGCCATCGGCACTCGGACCCCGAGCCGCCTCGCCGTCGCCTCGGCCTCGGGGTATCCGGCGTCCACGTGGCGCAGCACGCCCGTCGCGGGATCGTTGGTGAGCACACGTGCGAGCTTCTCGGCTGCCAGTGCAGTCCCGTCTGCCACCGACACCTGGCCCGCGTGGATCGACCGCCCGATGCCGACCCCTCCGCCGTGGTGGATCGACACCCAAGAAGCCCCGCTGGACGCCGAGACGAGGGCGTTCAGGAGCGGCCAGTCGGCGATCGCGTCGGAGCCGTCGCGCATCGCTTCGGTCTCCCGGTAGGGGGAGGCGACCGACCCGCAGTCCAGGTGGTCGCGCCCGATGACGATCGGGGCCGCGAGCGCGCCCGAGGCGACCATGTCGTTGAAGCGCAGCCCGGCGACGTCCCGCTGGCCGAGCCCCAGCCAGCAGATGCGCGCCGGCAGCCCCTGGAAGCGCACCCGCTCCCCCGCCACCCGGATCCAGCGAGCCAGCCGATCGTCGTCGCCGAAGAGGTCGAGGATCGCCTGGTCGGTCGCGGCGATGTCGGCAGCGTCGCCCGACAGGGCAGCCCAGCGGAACGGCCCCTTTCCCTCGCAGAACAGCGGGCGGATGTACGCAGGGACGAAGCCCGGGTAGTCGAATGCCCGCTCGAAGCCCCCCAGCTTCGCCTCGGCCCGCAGGCTGTTGCCGTAGTCGAACACCTCGGCCCCTTTGTCCATGAGCGCCACCAGCGCGGCGCAGTGGGCGGCCATGTCGGCGCGCGCGCGGCGGAGGTACTCGTCCGGGTCAGCGCTCCGGAGCCGTGCCGCCTCGTCCACCGACAGACCCCTGGGCACGTAGCTGAGCGGGTCGTGGGCGGGGGTCTGGTCCGTGGCGACGTCGACGACCACGTCGCGCCGCGCCAGCTCGGCCAGCACGTCGGCGCCATTGTCGACGAGCCCGATCGAGAGCGCCCGCACGTCGCGCCGGGCGGACTCGGCCAGGGAGACGGCCTCGTCCAGGCTGTGGGCGAGCGTGTCCAGGTACCCGGTCCCGAGCCGGCGCTCGATCCTCGTGGGGTCGACGTCGACGCAGATGGCGACGCCGCCGTTCATGGTGACCGCCAGCGGCTGGGCCCCGCCCATCCCACCGACCCCCGAGGTGACCGTGAGGGTCCCGGCGAGCGACCCGCCGAAGCGCTTCTCGGCGATCGCGGCGAAGACCTCGTAGGTGCCTTGGAGGATCCCCTGGGTCCCGATGTAGATCCACGACCCGGCGGTCATCTGGCCGAACATGGTGAGACCCAGGGACTCCAGCCGGCGGAACTCGTCCCAGCTGGCCCATTCCGGCACCAGGTTCGAGTTGGCGATCAAGACCCGCGGTGCCCACTCGTGGGTCGTGAGCACGCCGACCGGCCGACCGGACTGGACGAGCAAGGTCTCGTCGTCCTCGAGCTCGGTGAGCGCCCGTTCGATGGCGTAGAAGGACGGCCAGTCCCGGGCGGCCTTCCCCGTCCCTCCGTACACGACGAGCTCGGCTGGATGCTCGGCGACCTCGGGGTCCAGGTTGTTGCGCAGCATGCGCAGCGCCGCTTCCTGGGGCCAGCCTCTGCAGGTCCGTTTCGCACCCCTCTGGGCGCGGATCATCTGGGGCATGGCTCCAGCCTCGCTCGTGCATCGTGATCGCATGTTCGGGCCCTTCGGGGCGCGGGCGGCATGGGTTGGATGATCCCGGTGCCTCGGGGTCAGGAGCCCGCGCCAGTGGCGCTCATCGACCCGCTCGGATCGGCGGTCGCGGTCCCGACGGTCGAGGCTGCGCCCGGCTCGGCTCCTGCGCCCTGGCCGACTGCAAGCGGCTCGACGAGCGGGAAGTGGCACGCTGCGAGGTGCCCGAGGTGCCCGAATGGCCGAAGGGAGGGCTCTTCGTGCGCGCAGATCTCCTCGGCGCGTGGGCAGCGCGTCCGGAACCGGCACCCTGAGGGCGGGTTCGCCGGAGAGGGCAGCTCGCCGCGCACCTTCGGAACCCTGGTGCCCCGCTTGGCCGGGTCGGGGATCGGGACCGCCTCGAGCAGCCCCGCGGTGTAGGGATGGGCGCTGTGCTCGTAGACGTCGGTCACCGGACCGACCTCGACCAGCTTGCCGAGGTACATCACGCCGACCCGGTCGGCCAGGTAGCGGACTACCGAGAGGTCGTGGGAGATGAGGACGTAGCTGAGCTCCCGCTCGGTCTGCAACCTCCACATCAGGTTCAGGATCTGAGACTGGATCGAGACGTCGAGCGCGGAGACGGGCTCGTCGGCAACGACCAGCCGGGGCTCCACGGTGAGGGCACGAGCGAGGCCGATGCGCTGGCGCTGGCCGCCGGAGAACTCGTGCGGGTAGAGGCCGAGTGCCCGCCCCGGCAATCCGACCTCCTCGAGGAGCTGGCGGATCCGTGCCGTACGCTGTCTCTTGTCGCCGATCTTCTGCGCGTTGAGCGGCTCACGCAGGATCGACCCCACGCGCATGCGGGGATCGAGCGACGCGTACGGGTCCTGGAACATGAGCTGGACGTCCTTGCGGTGGCGCTTGAGCGCCACCCCTTGCGTAGCCGCCACGACGCCGTCGAACTCGATCGTCCCCGAGTCCGGTTCAAGGAGACCCACCATGAGCCGGCCCAGCGTGGTCTTGCCGCACCCGGACTCTCCCACGAGCCCGAAGGTCTCCCCGACGCCGACCGACAGCGAGACACCCGACACCGCTTTCACCGACCCCACCGTGCGGCGCAGGAGGCCCTTTCGGATGGGGAACTCCTTGACCACGTTCTCCAGGCGCAGGAGCACGCGCCCGCCCGGCGCGGTCGTCGGCTCGGGGCCGTCTCCGCGCCCGAGCGCGCTCAGGACGTGGTCCGGACTTCCCGCCACCTCGACCGTGCCCTCGCCCGCCACCTCGACCGTGCGTTCGCCGGCAGGCCGGCGCGCCTCACCGCGCACTGCGACCTCGACACCCACCAGGTGCTGCGCACGCCTGCCGTCGACGGGGAAATGACAGGCGAACTGGTGCCCGCCAGCGTCGGCCGTGAGCCTCGGCTCCTCCTCGATGCATCGCTCCTGCGCGTAGCGGCACCGAGCGGCGAACCGGCAGCCGGCAGGAGGTCTGGTGAGGTCCGGCGGCGCGCCAGGGATGCTGTAGAGGGCCCTCGAGCGATCGGCCTGCAGCCCTGGGATCGACTCGAGGAGCGCCTGGGTGTACGGATGGCGCATCTCGTTGAAGATGGTCTCCACACCCCCGGTCTCCACCAGCTGACCGGCGTACATGACCGCGACCCGGTCGGCGCGGTCGGCGATCACTCCCATGTCGTGGGTGATGAGCAGCAGCCCCATGTCGAAGCGGGCTCGGAGGTCGTCGAGGAGGGCGAGGATCTGGTCTTGGATCGTGACGTCCAGCGCGGTCGTCGGCTCGTCGGCGATGAGCAGCTTGGGGGAGCAGGCGAGCGCCGTGGCGATCATCGCTCGCTGGCGGAGCCCCCCCGACAGCTCGTGGGGGTAGTTGCGCAGGCGCTCGGCCGGGCGGGGCATCCCTACGAGCCCGAGGACCTCCTCGGCCCTGGCCAGCGCCTCAGCCTTGCTCGCGCCGCTGTGCGCCCGCACGGGCTCGGCGATCTGGCTCCCGAGCGTCATCAGTGGGTTGAGCGAGGTCATGGGATCCTGGAACACCATCCCGATGTCCCGACCGCGGATCCGCCGGACGTCCTTCTCCCGCATCGACGTGATGTCGGTACCGAGGACCTTGATCGAGCCGCCGGCGATCCGAGCTCCGGGCGGAAGAAGGCGCATCACCGACATCGCCACCATGGTCTTGCCCGACCCCGACTCGCCGACCACGCCCAGGGTCTCGCCCGGCGCGAGAGAGAAGGACACCCCGCCGACGGCGTGCACGGTGCCGCTTCGTACGGGGATGTCCACCCGCAGGTCCGTGACCTCGAGAAGGTCAGCGGTCACGAGACACCCTCGTCACTGCGCCGGTCCATCCCTGGGGCTCGAGTGCGCATCAGTGCCGCTGCAGCCTGACGTCGAATGCATCGCGCAGCGCGTCGCCGACGAAGTTGAAGGCGAGCACCGTGATCACGATGGCCACCCCCGCGGGATAGATCAGCCACCAGTAGCCGTCGTAGAGGAAGTTCAGCCCGTTGTTCAGCATCGCCCCCCAACTGGTCGCCGGCGGAGGCGGCCCCAGACCCAGGTAGCTCAGCGCCGCGAGCAACAGGATGGCGTTCGCGACCTGCAGGGTGGTCTGCACGACGATCGTGCCCATGACGTTGGGTATGACGTGGCGGAAGATGACCTTCACGCTCGTCACCCCGGCGCCGCGCGCCGCCTCGATGTACTCGCGGGTCCGGACCGAGAGCGACTCGCCTCGAACGAGGCGAGCGGTCGGCAGCCACGAGACGAAGGCGACGACGATGATGAACATGAACGTCGTGGGCGAGAAGATCGTCGCCATCACGAGCATGAGGAGCAGCGGAGGGATGGCGTAGATCGAGTCGACGATGCGCATCATCACCGAGTCCGCCCACTTCCCGAAGAAGCCTGCGAACGCGCCCCAGCCCGCGCCGAACAGGCTCGAGAGCAACGCTGCGCCGAGCCCGATCTCCAGGGAGACCTGGCCTCCGACCATCAGCCTCCCCAGGACGTCGTAACCGACGTTTGTGGTGCCGAGCGGGTGCTGCGCGCTCGGAGCGAGGTTCGCTGTGAGGATGTGCGTGTGCACCTGGTCCGTGTGGTAGACGACCGGGCCCACGAAGGAGAACAGCACCATCGCCACGATCGTCGCCGCGCCGACGAGTGCGAGCCGGTTCTCGGCGAAGACCGAGAGGAACATCCGCAACGAGCTTCCAGGCGGCTTGACCTCGCCTCCCTCGGCCGTCGGCCCGACGAGGACGGTGGTGGCTGGAGGAGCGGCACCGACGAGCGTGGCGGCACGAGCGCCGCCCGACGTCGCCCCGGACACCTGCACCTGCTCAGACATCGCGCTCCTCAGACATAGCGCACCCGCGGATCGACTGCCGCGTACAGCAGGTCGGCGAGGAGGCTGCCCACGACGGTTGCGACACCGATGACCAGGGTGAACCCCATCAGCACGGGATAGTCCTGCTTGAGTGCGGCCGTCCAGAGCAAGTAGCCCATGCCGGGGTAGTTGAACACCGTCTCCACGACGATCGCCCCGGAGAGCACGATCGGCAGTGTCAGCCCGATCAAGGTGAGGATGGGGGTGACCGAGTTCGGAAGGAGGTGGCGGAAGACCACCCTGGTGCTGGAGATCCCCTTGGCGCGAGCCGTACGGATGTAGTCCTGGACGAGGTTCTCGATCGCCGAGGACCGCATGAACCGGCTGAATATCGAGAAGTTGACGAGCGCGAGCGTCACGACCGGGAGCACCAGGGCGCGCGGGTCCGAGAGGATCGCACCCACCGTGGCCGCGTTCTGCGGGACCTCTGCGGGCAGCACGTGCAAGGTGATCGCGAACGCGAGGATGAGCAGCATCCCTGCCCAGAATGTCGGCATCGCGTACGCGACGAAGGCGACGGTCGTCACCGCGTGGTCCCCGATCTTGTTCCGCCTGACCGCCTGGTACAGGCCGAGCGGCACGCCGACGACGAGTGCGAGCACGTAGGCCAGCCCGACGAGGAGCGCGCTCTTCGGCAAGTTGGTCTCGAGGAGCGAGAGCACCGACTGGTTGTAGTGGTACGAGTAGCCGAGGTTCCCGTGCAGGAGGTGCCAGACGTAGAGGCCGTACTGCACGGGGATCGACCGGTTGTAGCCGTTGGCCACGTTGAAGGCCTGGATCTCCGCCTTGGTCGCCCGGGCGCCGAGGGCCGCCCGCGCAGGCCCTCCCGGAAGAAGATGGATCAGCAGGAAGACGATCAGCGAGACGCCGATCACCACGATCACGGCCTGGATCAGCCGCCGGACGATGTACGCCAACATCGGTTCAGGCGTCCCCTGCTCTCCGCGGCAGCCCGCAGTGCCTCGGTCCTACTGCCATTCGCGCGATCCCCATCTTCCCGCATGGGTGCACGATCGCCGGCGCGGAACTTACCCTGATGCCCGTCACTTCGAGAAGTACCAGTCCTGGGGGTAGATCTGCAGGTAAGGGTCCAGCGGGGTCACGCCGTGGAGGTTCCCCTTGTAGGCGACGACTCGGTACGCAGGCATCGGCATGTAGATCTGGACCTGCTGCTTCACCATGTAGTTCTCCCACTTCTCGAGCGCAGCGATGGGCTGGGCGCTCTCGTGGTTGGCGGTGATCATCGCGTCCATCTTCGGTGTGCAGAAGGCGCCGTAGTTCGACGTCGCTCCGCAGAAGAAGGTGTTCCCACCCGTCTCGACGTACGGCGTCCAGCCGAGGGGCCACTCCCCCATCCACAGCTCCATGTCCCAGCTGCACTTCGTGACGTTCCCCGAGCACTGGGCCGCCAGCGACGACAGGCTCCCTTCGGGGACGAGCTTGACCTTCATGCTCGCGCCAATGGCGCTGAACTGGGAGTCGATGTACTGCAGGAGCGCGTACTGTGTGCTGGAGGACTGGGTGCCGACGATCCTGAACTTCAGCTTCGCACCCTTCGGCACGCCCTTGCCGCACTCGTCGGAGCCCGTCCCGGGCTTCGCACAGGTCGAGGTCCCGTTCGGCACGACGTGCCAGCCGTGCTCGGCGAGCAGCTTCTTCGCCGTAGAGACGCTGTAGGGATAGGGATCCTTCTTGTCCAGGACGGTCACGTTCGATCCCCGGCCGTTCGGATTGGGAATGGGGCTCGACGCGTACGACGCGTGCCCGTGGTAGATCTTGTCAATGATCGCCTTGAAATCGACGAGGTGGGTGAGTGCCTGGCGCACGTAGAGCTGCGACAGGATCGGCGCCGCGGGGTCGTCCTTCGCATAGTTCAGGATCAGCCCGCCGAATGCGGCCTGGGTCCAGTAGGCGATCTTGTAGCCCTCGGACTCGAGCTGAGGGATCGCCTTCAGGGATGTGAACGGGACGTAGCCGACGTCGAGCGAGCCGCTCTCGAGCGCGTCGAGCTCCGCGGTTGTGCTGGTGAAGGGCACCTCGGTGAAGCCCGCCAGCTTGTGGGACTGCGGCCACGGGTACTTCGGGTCGGGCGCCATCGAGATCTCGCCGTTGGTCGCATTGAACGACCGGACCTGCCACGGCCCGTCGACGACCTTCCAGAGCGGGTTCGTGCCGAGCGTCGACGCCGTCTTGGCCTGGCCCTGCAGGAACGTCCAGACCGCCTTCGCCCCCTTCGGTGTCTTGTCGTATGTGCCAACGGCTCCCGAGAGAGAGGTCTTGTCCCAGACGTGCTGGGGGATCGGGGTGATCTGGTCGAGCTCGTTGCCGAGGAGCCAGTACGTGCTGTACTTCTTGTCGAAGACGACCTGGAACTTCGTCGACGACAGGTAGTTGATCTGCTTCACGTTGTCGGGGAAGGACCCGGGCACGTAGGCGGCGAATGTTGTCTTGTCCGCCTCCAAGAGGTTCATCCAGAATTCGACGTCGCGCGTCGTCACAGGCTGGCCGTCGGACCACTCTCGGGGCTTGAGCGTGATTGTCGCGACGGTGTCGCCTGTCGTGTTCGTCGAGATCACAGGCTTCTCCGCGAGCGACGTTGTGGGGTTGAACTGGGTCTTCCCGTCCTTTCCCCACTGGTAGAGAGGCGGCCACATGAGATAGGAGACCCAGGGGACGTACGCGGTTGTCCAGTAGGACGCGGTGTACATGGGGAAGAAGTAGGTCGGAGGCTCGCCGACGATCTCGGCGAACGTCGCCGTACCGCTTCCCTTGGCCTGCCGCTCGTGCGCTGAGGCTGGCACGACGCCGAGGAAGCCGATTGCGAGCGTTCCCGCCGACACGACCGTCGCGACCCCCGCAAGTGCCCGACGGCTACACCCGTTCAGCTGCACTGTTTCCCCCTCCGTGGCCGAGCCCCGTAACCCGACTCAGCAGTGCGATCGAGCTCTTCGAAGACTTATTCCGGCCGCTTCTACGTTGGCGAGCAACGCTTCCCTACAAAGGAGACGTCTCCCAGTCCGATTTTGGTCGGCACTATCGCACAGGACACCGAGCCTCGCAAGAGCGCCCCGTGGTGTACGCCTCGAACAGGCCCTGAGCAGGAATTCCGAGAGGGGTGCCGGGCAGGAGCTCGGGGAAGAAGACGAACGGTCGCCGTCACTGCGCCCGATCACTTCACGAAGAGGGGGTTCACCGGAGATCCCGAGGCGCCGACGAGCTTGAGCGGAGAGGCGACGTAGAGCCCGACGTAGCGGCCGTCGGCAGCGCAGTCCGCCGCCAGCTCCGCCAGCCACAGCACCTCGTGGAACTGCAGGCCCCGGTCGCGCAGGAGATGGTGGTGCAGGCAGAACTGCTCATGGGTGGCGGGGTCCCTGGGCAGCTCGTTGGCGAGCGTGTCCGAGCCGATCCCGAGCACCCGGTGTGCGTCGACCCACTCGAAGAGGTCTTCTTCGCAGCTGAGCCCCGGCTCCGAGTAGTCCGTGAAGAAGGCGACGCTCCCCTCGCTGCGATAGCGCTCGAGGCTCCCCGTGCGCAGGAGCAGCATGTCGCCGGGCTCGATCTCGACGTCCTGGTCACGCAGGCACGCCTCCACCTCGCCCACGCTGACCTGGTGGTCCCGGGCGAGCGGGGAGCCGTCGCCGCCCCGGCACAGGTCGACGAGGACGCCGCGGCAGAGCACGCCGAGCCGGGCGATCTCGGCGACGTCCGCGTGCGCCAGCCCACCGACGGTCGACGACGCAGCGACGCCGCCGGCGATCGTCCCGTCGACGATCACGTGCCCCATCGCGTCGAGGTGCGTTCCGCCATGGCAGTTCAGCAGCACCCCGTCGTCGACCCACCCCACGTTGCCCGCGTCGGGATGCAGCGTCCCTTTCTCGTAGTGCGACCAGTCCTGGTAGACGATGTGAAGAGGGACCGGGCTGTCGGGGTACCGAGGGGCCGGTGTGCGTCCGAAGAGGTCCATGCCAAGGGTGAAGACCTTCCCCTCGCGAACCGAGCGCAACGCGCGGAGACGATCTGCAGGACCCAGCTCGGCCAGCCTCCCGGCGGCGTGGTCAGCCGTCATCCCGGCGGCGTGGTCAGCCGTCATCGCACTGCACGATCGAGGGGAAGGGCCATCGCCGCGATCCCCCAGCCGGCACCGAGGCCGTCACGCTCCTGGCAGCGACCTTGCGACACGAGCGCCGGCCGCACCTTGCGACACGAGCGCCGGGCGCACCTCACGACCCGGCCTCACCCACGGCCCGGCCCGCCGCGAGCACGCCGGAGAGGTCGAGCCTGCGGTACGGCACCGAGCAGGGCTGGCCGTCGGCCAGCCACATCGTCCGGCTCTCGAGCTCCATGACGACCGACGCCACCGTCGCCCCCTGCTCCGTGACGTCATCGGCCTCGTCGACGTGCGCGCAGATCGAGTACGGGTAGCCGGCGTGGTCCCCGAGCAGTGTCATGAATTCCTTCGCGCCGAGCGGTGCGCTCGAGCCGGGCCCCGCAACGTCCGCGACCGCAGCGCGCAGGCGAGTGAGCCGGACGGGGCTGTCTGGCATGGCCCACAGCGAGACGTCCTTGCCGCTGAAGTGTGGTGAGACGAAGTGGTTCGTGTGCAGGTGGAGCACGCCACCGTCGAGGGGGAAGAGCCTCGAGAAGTCCCCCGGAGCTGCTTCCACGTCGAGCACGGAGCCGTCGGCGTGGGCCACGAGGTAGTTCGCCGACGACGAGCGCCAGGCGCGCTGGAGCGTGGCGTAGGCGCCGGCGACCGTCTCGCAGTCGAAGATGGCCCGGAGGAGCACGTGGTAGGGGATGCCTGGCTCCCCGCGGTCCCAGCCCGTCGCGAGCGCATTGGTCACGAGGCCGAGCCCGGCGGCGTTCATACCGGTCTTGGCGAGGAGACCGGCCTCCACCACCGTCACGAAGCTCGGCCCGTCGTCTCGCACCGACTCCAGGACGACCACCGTCTCGAAGCTGTGCGGCAGCCAGTCCCAGTTCTGCCCGAGGAGCACCGGCTCTGCGGACCAGCGCGTCGGCACTGCGGCGAACGACGTGCACTCCCCCGGC